>JAFWTP010000231.1 GCA_017518845.1 Neisseriaceae bacterium | reverse complement strand
TTGTTCAGGCAACCTGAAATTTGTTCAGGCAACCTGAAATTTGTTCAGGAAACCTGAAATTTGTTCAGGCAACCTGAAATTTGTTCAGGCAACCTGAAATTTGTTCAGGCAACCTGAAATTTGTTCAAAACGGTTTTTGATTTTGCAAGCAAAATCAAAAACCTTTCACTGGTTACACCAGTGAAAGACTTAATTGCTACGCAATTAGTGGGCATAGCCACAACGCATTTACGCATAGCAATTAAGAGAGCAATCATGTTGGGTTGTTATACATCAACAATTTGTTCATTATTGTAGGGAAACATTATGAGTACCGACATTCATGCCGAAAGAGCACACAAAGTTTTGAAAATTGAATCCGAAGTTTTACTGTCATTGGAAAACGAATTAGACGATGCCGCATTCTCGCTTGCCATTGAAACCCTGTTGTCGATGAAAGGCAGAGCGGTGGTGATTGGTATGGGCAAATCTGGACATATTGCCAAGAAAATCGCTGCTTCTTTGGCTTCTTTAGGCACGCCGTCTTTCTTCGTTCACCCTGGCGAAGCCGCACACGGCGATTTGGGTATGATTCAGCCAGAAGATGTGGTTTTGGCGTTGTCCCATTCAGGTGAAAGCAGCGAAATCACCACCATTCTTAATGCCATTAAACACAAAGGCAGTAAAATTATTGCGATTACAGGCGATACACAATCTACTTTGGCGAAAAAAGCCGATATAGTACTGCACACCAAAGTGGCGTATGAAGCCTGTCCGTTGAATTTAGCACCTACCACTTCCACCACCGCCGCATTGGCGATGGGCGACGCATTGGCAGTGGTGTTATCACAAGCCAAAGGCTTTACCAAAGATGATTTTGCTTATTCGCACCCTGCGGGTAAATTGGGCAAACGCTTGCTCACTACCGTGTCTGATATTATGCGTTCAGGCGATGGTTTGCCTGTTTTGCCTGTCAATACACCTATGCGACAAGCCATTTTGTGTATGAGCAAAAAAGAAATGGGTATGGTGTTAATTGCCGATGAAAACCAACACTTATTGGGCATTTTTACAGACGGCGACTTGCGGCGGGTGTTTGAAAAATATGAAGATGTTAAAAAAATTTCATTATCCGATGTGATGACGACCAATCCCAAAACCATTTTCTCCGATGTATTAGCAACGGACGCTCTGTCCGCTATGATTAGTAATGGTATCAGTTCTTTGGCGGTGTTGGATAAAGATACAGGTTGCTTGGTTGGTGCAATCACAATGAACGATATTCAACAGGAAGGATTGACATAATTATGACCACGACATTCATCACCGAAAACCGTTTGAAAAACATCAAAATGTTGATTTTGGATATTGACGGTGTTTTAACGGACGGACGCATTTACATTTTGCCTGACGGCGAAGAAGTGAAAGTGTTTAACACATTAGACGGACACGGCTTAAAAATGCTGCAAAGGGCTGGTGTTATGGTTGCGGTGATTTCGGGGCGTGCGTCCAAAGCGTCTGAACACCGTATGCGGCAGTTAGGCATTACGCATTATTATGCGGGGGTTTCTAATAAAATTGCGTCTTTTCGCGATTTATTGAAAAAAACCAATATTCAGCCCGAAGAATGTGCGTATATGGGCGATGACCTGCCTGATTTACCGATTATGAACGAAGTGGGCTTTTGTGCCGCACCGCCCAATGCGTGTGAAGCGGTGCTGCATTCGGCTCATTTTATCACCCGCAAAGGCGGCGGCGAAGGGGCAGTGCGTGAAATTTGCGATTTTATTCTGTCCGCACAAAACGCACAGGGTGAAGAGTTTTTGGCGTAAGCAATATTGTAGGGTGGGTCTTCGACCCACCGTTGAATAAAATTTCTTACAAAGACAGCCAGAACACGGAAAATATGAAAAAATGTTAATAATATAAACACTTAACCTTACTATCCGTGTTCTCCGTGTCTTTGTGAGAGAATAAAGTAATATCTTTTCAGGTAGGTGTAAAGATTTTAACGGACAATAAAAATAATGACATTTCAGGCTGCCTGAAAAATATATTTCTCACGGAGAACACGGAGACACGGAGTTTTTGTAATAAAAGAAAATGTCTTTCAGGCTGCCTGAAAAATATCTCTCACGGAGAACACAAAGACACGGAGTTCTTTGTAATTGGAAGAAAATATCTTTCAGGCTGAAACCTTTGCAAAACTTAATCTGAAACAAAAAAAGCGTCCGTTATAGGGTGGGCTTTCCAGCCCACCACAAAACCGCAAGGTTTTGTTGTAGGGTGGGTTTCCAACCCACCACAACGCCGCAAAGCGTTGATTGGCGAATTGGTGAAAGGTTGATTTTGCCCTGTCGGGCAAATGGTGGGTTGGAAACCCACCCTACGACAACGCCGTTGGCGTTGCGGTGGGCAAGGAAGCCCACCCTACGACAACGCCGTTGGCGTTGCGGTGGGCAAGGAAGCCCACCCTACGGCTTTTCAGGTAAGTAAAGATTTTAACGGACAATAATAAAAATAATGGCATTTTAGGCTGCCTGAAAAATATCTCTCACAAAGAACACGGAGAACACGGAGTTTTTGTAATAAAAGAAAATGTCTTTCAGCCTGCCTGAAAGTTTTAATAGGTATAAATTGATGAAACGCCTGTCTTCTTCGTCTTTATTATTTCCGCTCACCCTATCTTTATTGTTAGGGGGGACAGGGTTTTGGTTGAATCGTGCTACGGATATTAAAATTGAAGATATTGAACTTAATCCCAACGAGCCGCAGTATGTTCTGTTGGATATTTCAGCGGCACGATTTGACGAAAAAGGCATGCTGAAAGACAATCTCACCGCCCAAACGGCACAAATGTATCCCAAAAGCGATGAGATTTTGTTTCAAAAACCTGTTGCAACCGTGCGAGAAAATGGCAAACCGTTGTACAATTTGGTTTCGGACAACGGCGTGTATCACACAAAAGAAAAATGGGCAGATTTTACAGGTAGCGTAATGATTACGCATTACGATGAAAACGGCGGTGTAACAGGGCAAATGACTTCGCCCACGCTGCATATTGATAATATCGGGGCGAATACGCAACTGCCAAAATTGGATAACACCGCACCCACACAACGCATTAAAACGGTGATTTATGATGTTGAAAACATTAAAACACATTAAGTTATTTTTACTATTCACTTTGTTTTCAGGCAGCCTCATGGCGGCGGAAGCCGACCGCAAGCAGCCTGTGGAAATTGAAGCCGATTCTGCGTCTTTTGTGCAGGAGAATAAACGCACCGAATTTAGCGGCAATGTATTGGTAACACAAGGCAGCCTGAAAATTACCGCCGCCAATGTGATTGCCGAACGCAATGACAAAGATGAACAATTTATCACCGCCACAGGCACTCCCGTGCGTTTTCAGCAAAATTTAGACGACAAACGAGATGACGGCACACCGCAATTAGTTAAAGGACACGCCCAAAAAATCGTGTTTGACCATGCTAAAAGCACGGTTATATTAAGTGGCAATGCGATGATTGACCGTGAAGGCGACACCGTTTCAGGCAGCACGATTTCGTATAACACCAAAACTTCGGTTTATACGGTGAAAGGCGGCAAAGGTTCGGGCAGAGTGAGTGTGGTGTTACAACCATCAACCGTAGGCGGTAAATAATGGCAGAAAAAGAAACCTTATCCGCACAACACTTACGCAAACGCTTTGGCAAACGCGAAGTGGTCAAAGATGTGTCTTTGGATTTGACCACAGGCGAAGTTTTGGGTTTATTGGGTCCGAATGGTGCAGGCAAAACCACTTGTTTTTATATGATTGTGGGGCTAATTCCTGCCGATTCTGGCACGATTACCATTAACCAGCACGATATGACACGCCAGCCCATACACCGCCGTGCCAAAATGGGCGTGGGTTACTTGCCGCAAGAAGCATCTATTTTTCGCGGTATGACGGTAGCAGACAATATCCGTGCGATTTTGCAACTTTATACCAATGATAAAAACGAAGTGGAAAAAGATTTGCAGTCTTTGTTATCCGAACTTCGCATTGAACACATTGCCGACAGCCCTGCGTCTGCTTTATCAGGCGGCGAACGCCGTCGTGTGGAAATTGCCCGCACGCTGGCGATGAAACCCAAATTTATTTTATTGGACGAACCCTTTGCAGGCGTAGATCCGATTGCGGTGATTGATATTCAAAAAATTATTTTATTTTTGAAAGAACGCGGCATTGGCGTTTTGATTACCGACCACAATGTACGCGAAACGCTACGCATTTGCGACAGAGCCTGCATTATCAGCGATGGCACAGTTTTAGCGTCAGGTTTGCCACAAGATTTGGTTGAAAACGAAGAAGTTCGTAAGGCTTATTTGGGGGAACATTTTAATTTGTAATAAAATGACATAGCCGTTAGCAATTTATTGCTTACGGATATGTCATTGCGAGCCGTGATAAAATCACGGCGTGGCAATCCCCTTACCATTGAAGTAGATTGTAATAAAACCTTTTCAGGCAGCCTGAAATATAAGGGGATTTTTAAAAAATAAAGAACTTAAAAAAACAAACGGTTTTATTTTTAACAAACGGATTTGTTCGCACCTAACGGTGCTCACGATATTTATTTATCAATATCCAATAATTAAAAGCGAACACCGTTAGGTGAGCAAGTCCGTTTGTTTAATTAAAAAAATGTAATAACTTGTAAATAAAACACATTGTCTTGGGAAAAACAAATGCCAACACCGTTTCAGGCAGCCTGAAACCTTAAAACACAGGAAACCCACGATTTATGGACACCAACAAACTCACCCAGCAGCAGGCGTTGAAACAAACGCTGAAACTGACGCCGCAACTGCGGCAGACGATGAATTTGTTGCAATTATCAACGCTGGATTTAGAAACCGCAATCGAAGACGAATTGCAAAAAAATCCCATGCTCGAACGCACGGAAACGCAAGCGGAGTTTGACGCACCCGAACCCACAGCCGCCATATCCAAAACCGCTCGCCGTCAGAATGACAGCGATGATATGGACGACACCCTTGCCAATATCGTTGATGAACCTGATTTCTACGAAACCCTGCACGCCCAAGTGTGCGAATTAGCCCAAAACGAACGCCAATCGCAACTGTTACATTTATTGATTGAATACTTGGACGAACACGGTTATCTTACGGATACTCTTGAATATATTGTCGAAAATTCCCCTTTGGAATGGCTGTTAGAAGAAGACGAATTAGCAGAAGCCCTAAAACTGCTGCAACAATTCGATCCCGCAGGCGTGGGGGCAAGCAATTTGCAAGAATCGTTAATATTGCAAATCAACAGGCTGCCTGAAAGCGAAATAACCCGTTATGCGATTGAAATTATTAACAAATATTTCGATTTACTGTCTATGGCAAATGTGGAAAGCCTGTTGATTACCGAATTTCGCCGTGCTACCAAAGCCAAAAAGCCCAATCTGCGTATCAGTGCCGAAATGCGAGAAAACGCCGTTAGCAATATCAAAGCCGCCGTTGCCCTGATTAAATCACTTAATCCTTATCCTGATATGGGTGCGTCAGACGGCGAACACAACACCTATATTCGCCCCGATGTGCGTGTGTATAAAAAAGATGGCGTGTGGATTGCGTTAGCCGAACCGCATTTACGCCCACAAGTGGCAGTCAATAAACATTACGAACAAAACGCCTTGCTTTTGGAACGCAATGTCAGCAGCGACTGGAAAAAAATGCTGCACGACGCACGCAATTTCGTTAAAAATTTAGAATGGCGAGAAAACACCATTTTTTCGGTTGCCAAATTGATTGTCGAACACCAACAAGCGTTTTTTGAATTTGGCGATGCAGCGTTAGAACCGTTGGATATGCAATCGGTTGCCGATAAATTAGATATTCACGCCAGCACTGTATCCAGAAGTGTCAATCAAAAATACCTATCCTGTCCGCACGGCGTGTATGAACTGCGGCACTTTTTCCAAGCCAAAATAGGACACACAGACGACAATGACGAAGGCATGACCAACACCGCCATTAAAACCCACTTGGCAGAATGGATTGCAGGCGAAAACAAAGCCAAACCCTTGTCCGATGACGCATTGCGAGAAAAATTAGCCAGCGTAGGCATCAATATTGCCAGAAGAACCGTTGCCAAATACCGCGAAGCCGCAGGCATTCCAGCAGCCGCAAGAAGAAGGGTGAGATAGTGAGTGAGCAGTGAGCAGTTGGCAGTGAGCAGTGATTAAGTCAAGCCTTGCGGCTTGACGGATATATTTAGATAACGCTTCGATTAAATTTTTCAGGCAGCCTGAAAGAACAATCGCAGCGTTATCTAAATACAATCCGTTTTGCCGATAGGCAAAACTTAATAACTGCCTCACTACTCACTGCTAACTGCTCACTGACTTACCGCCATTTTCTAAAAATCAACGAAGTATTCACCCCGCCGAAAGCAAAGTTGTTGTTCATCACAAATTCGCAATCAATCGTGCGAAAGTCGCCTGTAATGTAGTCCAAGTCGCCACAGCGTTCATCGACATTATCTAAATTGATATTCGGCACAAACGATTTATCGTTCATCATTTGAATGGCAAACCACGATTCCATTGCACCGCACGCCCCCAAAGTGTGTCCTAAATAATTTTTTTGCGTGGAAATGGGTTTGAAACCAAACAGATTGGCGGCGGCTTGCGTTTCGGCAATGTCGCCGTGTTCGGTTGCGGTGCCGTGTCCGTCAATATAGCCGATGGCTGTGGGCGGCAGATTGGCGTCTTCTAATGCTAACGCCATACAGCGTTGCATGGTGTCTTGATTGGGGCGAGTAATGTGCGTGCCATCGCTGTTGGCACCGTAGCCGACAATTTCTGCCAAAATATTTGCCCCGCGAGCCTTGGCGTGTTCTAATTCTTCCAAAACCATCATACACGCCCCTTCGCCGATGACCAAACCATCGCGGTCTTTATCATACGGACGGGGGGTTGTTTGTGGTGCGTCATTTTTGCGTGAAGCGGCATAAAGGCTATCAAAAACAAACACTTCACTGGGGCAAAGTTGTTCTGTGCCGCCTGCCAACATCATCGGAATTTTGCCGTATTTAATCGCTTCATACGAATAGCCTATGGCTTGACTGCCCGAAGTGCAGGCGGACGAAGTGGGAATAATTCTGCCCGTTAGTCCAAAGAAAATCGCCACATTGGCAACAGATGAATGTGGCATCATGCGTACATAAGTGTTGGCGTTGAAGTTGCTTTCAAGCCCTGCCAACAACAAGCCGCTGTCCAACACGTCTTGGGTTGAACCCACAGACGAGCCGCACGCTGTACCCATAATGCCTGTTTTGATAATCGGGTCATTAAGCAACCCTGCGTCCGTTAAGGCTTGTTCTGCCGCATCAACCGCATATTGAGCAACCGTTCCCATAGAACGCAACTGCTTGCGAGTCCAGTGTTTGGGCGGCTGATAGCCGACCACAGGAGCGGCAAGTTTGCTTTCTAAATCAGCAAAACGGTTCCAGTCGTCAAAAACGCGTACCGCATTTTTTTTTGCCTGAAAATGCGTTCTCACATCAGCCCACGAGCGTCCAAAGGCACTAATCACGCCCACACCCGTAATCACCACGCGTTTTTCTTGCATTGTTTGTTCTCCTGATTTAATTGGCGTAAAAAGCGCTATTTTATCCGAAATTGGTTGAAAACAGGGGGAATTAGCAGTGAGCAGTGAGTAGTGGGCAGTGAGTAGTGGGCAGTGAGTAGTGATTAAGTCAAGCCTTGCGGCTTGACGATTATTTATTTAGATAACGCTTCGATTAAACTTTTCAGGCAGCCTGAAAAGTTTAATTAAAACATTATATTAAATTATTTCAGGCAGCCTAAAAAATTTAATCGAAGCATTATCTAAATACAATCCGTTTTGCCTGACAAGGCAAAACAAAACAACTACTCACTACTCACTGCTAACTGCTCACTGTTCCACCCAAATCGGACATACGCCATTATCTTTTTGGTGCAGAATAATGCGGATTTCAGGCTGCCTGAACGGGCGTTTGTGTTGTGTGGCAAAGGTTTTGGCTCGCAGTATGGCGGTTTTGATGGTTTTAAAATCGTGTGGGGCAATTTCCAATCGCTGTATGTTCAAAACCAATATGCGTGCGGCAAACCAGTCGGCGGTGTCGGTAAAAGTATCGGGCGAATGCGTGTCGTCTGTCCAGCGTTGTGCGGCAATTAAGCATGCGGTCATACGAATTTCAGGCAAACTCGCTTCGCTTAACACATTCTCTACGATAGGCGTAACAGGTATCGGTGCGTGTGCATTGCCATTTAATAACAATAACTTGCGTTGTAATGCGGCTTGTGGTGTTGCTTTTAAGAGTGCGTTGTTCATTTTCATTCTTCCTTAAAATTTCAATTCAATCAGGTAATAAAAAACCGCCCACTATCGGGCGGTTTTTGCGTTATCTTTTACGAATAGTCAGTCAATATGAACCATACCTTTCGGAAACGACAAAACGCACCGCCCGCGGGCTGTGCCAGTAATAATAAAAAAAGGAAAATGCGTTTTGTGGTTTCATCATATGCTCACAATAAACAATTTTTGTGGGTTTGTCAATGTGTCTATCAGCAAAAAGTGTGCCATATATATATTTTCAGGCAGCCTGAAAACTATTCACAACCCCATTTCACGGCATTGGTTTCATCAATTTGCAAATGATTTAATATTCGTGCCACCACAAAATTTATCATATCATCAACCGTTTGCGGGTGATGATAAAACGCAGGGGCAGGCGGTAGAATGCTTGCTCCTGCTTCTGCCAAGTGGGTTAAATTGCGTAAGTGTATCAGCGACAACGGCGTTTCGCGTGGCACAATAATCAGCGGTTTTTTTTCTTTTAAGCACACATCGGCGGCACGTTCAATTAAGTTATCCGATAAACCATTGGCAATGGCAGCCACCGTTCCCATAGACGCAGGACATACCACCATTGCATCAGTAAATGCCGAGCCACTGGCTAATCGCGAAAACCAGTCGTTTCTTTCCACCACAATCAACTGTTGCGGCGTGGTGTTAAATTCTTTGCATAAGTCCTTGTTTGTTTTGGCAATATCATTATCTAAATGCCAAGCACATTCTTGCTGTGCCACAATTTGTGCGGCTTGCGAATACAATAAATACACGCACACGCCGTGTGCCAACAAGCGTTGCAACAGGCGGCGTGCATAAGGCATACCAGACGCACCCGTGAGTGCCAACACGATTGATTTTTTTTGATAATTTGCACAATTCATATTATAATTCGCCCTTTTTTAAGGGAATTTTAAAACGCTGTGCGTATTCTACACCACCTACGCATATGCTTTGGAGTATTATAATAATGTTGAATAATATCAAAATATTAGTATTAGCAGTCGGTTCTGCATTAATTTTAACCGCTTGTGCTGATATTGCTTATTCTCTGGGTG
>JAFWTP010000230.1 GCA_017518845.1 Neisseriaceae bacterium | reverse complement strand
AGCACTAAACCTGACGCAATTTTAGCGGTTTTCTCTAATTTTTCACATAATAATAATGCCCATAATAATATCGAAAAAAACGGATTGATAAAATAACCCAAGGAAGTTTCTAATATCTGATTTTTGCCCACGGCATAAATAAAAACGCCCCAGTTAATACTAATTAAAACGCCTGTGGTGATTAAAGCCAACAGCGTTTTTTTATGGCGTAATAATAATTGCACAGAACGCAGACGGCGAGAAAACCACAAATAGAAAAACAACAATACAAACGACCACACAATGCGATGAGCCAAAATCTGCACCGCACCTACACCGTCTATCCATTTGAAATAAATAGGAAAAACGCCCCACATTACAAAAGTGGCAAGCGATAAAATAAAACCTTTTTGAGCGTCCATAATCGTTTCAGGCTGCCTGAAATTAAAATCAGGCATTATTTTAACGAGTAATCCGTCAATAGGGGGTTATGTGCTATTTTGAAACAAAGTTCATTGTCAGCCAAAACGCCCTACCCCTTTGCCAAAAAATCCTGTGCAAAGCGTTGCAACACACCGCCTGCTTTATAAATGGACACTTCTTCGGCGGTGTCTAATCGGCATTGCATTTTAACTTCTGTGCAACTACCGTCTTGTCGTTGAATGTGTAAAACCATTTCGCCCCTTGCTTTGAGATCGCCTGAAACGCTGTATATTTCTGTGCCGTCTAATTTTAGGCTGTGGCGGTTGTTGCCGTTGATAAATTGCAGCGGCAGAACGCCCATACCGATTAAGTTGGTGCGGTGTATACGTTCAAAGCCTTCGGCGGCAACCACTTCTACGCCTGCTAACCGCACGCCTTTGGCTGCCCAGTCGCGGCTGGAACCTTGTCCGTAGTCTGCTCCTGCGATGATAATCAGCGGTTGTTCTCGCCCCATATAGGTTTCAATCGCTTCCCACATTCTGACGATTTTGCCGTCTGGTTCGATTCTGGCGTATGAGCCTTGCTCACCTACCATTTCGTTAAACAGTTTGGGGTTAGCAAAAGTGGCTCTTTGGGCGGTTAAATGGTCGCCCCTGTGGGTGGCGTAGGAATTAAAATCTTCTTCTGGCAGACCCATTTTTGCCAAGTATTCACCTGCCGCAGAATCAGGCAAAATGGCGTTAGACGGCGAAATGTGGTCTGTGGTAATGTTGTCGGGCAAAATGGCTAATGGACGCAGGTTTTGCAATTTGCGTTCTTTTGCCAAAGCCCCTTCCCAGTAAGGCGGACGGCGGATATAAGTGGATTGTTCTCGCCATTCGTATAAAGGGCTAGCGGCTTTTTCGCTGGCTTTTTTCTCGAACATAGGCAAGTAGATTTTGCGAAATTGTTCGGGTTTAACAAATTTGGCAACCACTTCATCAATTTCGTCATCATCTGCCCAAATATCATTCAGGCGAATTTCTTTACCGCCATACTCGCCCAAAACGCCGTTTTGAATATCAAAATGAATGCTGCCTGCCATTGCATACGCCACAACCAAAGGCGGAGACGCAATAAATGCTTGTTTGGCGTAAGGGTGAATGCGTCCGTCAAAGTTGCGATTGCCTGATAAAACAGCGGTTGTGTATAAATCTCGCTCGATAATTTGTTGCTGAATGGCAGGGTCTAATGCACCGCTCATACCGTTGCAAGTGGTGCAGGCAAAAGCGACTATGCCAAAGCCTAATTTTTCTAATTCAGGCAACAGCCCCGCTTCTTGTAAATACAATTCTGCCACTTTGGAACCTGGTGCAAATGATGTTTTCACCCATTTTTGTCTATTTAAACCGTAGCGGTTGGCATTGCGTGCCAAGAGTGCAGCAGAAACCACATTGCGTGGGTTGGAAGTGTTGGTGCAACTGGTGATGGCGGCGATGATGACTGCACCGTCAGGCATTTCACAGTCGCTAAAATCCGCAGATGATACGGCGTTACTATTCGTATTATTTTGGCTTACGCCGAACTTCGTTTCAGGCAGCCTGAAATCTTTTTTAGCAATGCCTTTATCGGCTAATTCACAAACCGATACCCGTGCATGCGGACGAGACGGGCCAGCAATACTCCGCACCACTTGCGACAAATCAAAACGCAAAACGCGTGGATATTCTACTTCGCTTAAATCATCAGCCCACAAGCCTGCGGTTTTGGCGTAATTCTCAACCAAATCCGCATTATCGCGTCCAGTTAATTTAAGATAATCAATGGTTTGTTTGTCAATCGCAAACAAGGCGGCGGTTGCTCCGTATTCAGGAGTCATATTGCTAATGGTCGCTCTATCGCCCACAGATAAATCTGCCACACCTTGCCCAAAAAATTCCACAAACGCCCCCACAACCTTTTCACGGCGTAAAAATTCGGTTAAATGTAGCACTATATCCGTTGCGGTAATGCCTGCCGCTCGTTTGCCCACAATTTCCACGCCAACAATTTCAGGCAGCCGCATCATAGACGCACGCCCCAACATCACGCTTTCCGCTTCCAAACCGCCGACACCAACCGAAATCACCCCCAAAGCGTCCGTATGCGGCGTGTGGCTGTCTGTGCCGACACAACAATCAGGAAACGCCACACCGTTTTCAACCGCGATCACAGGCGAGAGTTTTTCCAAGTTAATTTGGTGCATAATGCCATTGCCCGCAGGCACAACATCTATGTTTTCAAACGCGGTTTTTGTCCAGTTAATAAAATGAAAACGGTCAGCGTTGCGGCGTTCTTCCACTGCCCGATTTTTGGAAAATGCGTCTTTATCAAAACCGCCAAACTCAACCGCCAAAGAATGATCAACAATCAACTGCGTTTTCACCACAGGATTGACTTCATGCGGATTGCCACCTGCCAAATGAATGGCATCACGCAAGCCTGCTAAATCAACCAAAGCCGTCTGCCCCAAAATATCGTGGCACACCACACGATAAGGATACCAAGCAAAATCTTCCGTATTCTCTTGCAAGGCTAACTGTTTTAAGCCTGTTTGCACCATTTGTGGATTGTCGATTTTTTCGGCATTTCGCAGTAAATTTTCCGCAAAAATGCGTAAGCAATACGGCATTTTTTCATACGCTTGCGGCAAAATTTCGTTAATCGCCGCCTTTGCGTCAAAGTATTCTAAATTTGTGTTGGGTAACGGTTTGCGGTAGGTGAGCATGGTTAGTATTTCCTTTTTTGATATTGTCAATCCGTAACTGTAACAGATTAGAGAGAGTACCGCTATTTTTAATTTAATAGGGTACCCTATTAAACAGGCTTGACAAAGCCTGTTTTTGCCGATTTTTTGTGATACTTTATAATATTCAATTTTGCATTATTATAAGGCATATTTTGAAAGGAAATAGTTATGTTTCAATTCAATAATAAGAATACAATATCTTATGCAATAATGGCACTATTGTGTATTTTTCTTGTTGCTTGTGGTGGTTCAAAAACTAAAAAGCAGTTTATGGAACAATGCTCCATGTTAGGTGCAAAAAAAGCTTGCAAATGTACCTATAAAAAAATGGTTAAAAAATATGGCGAGGAAGAAACAGATAGATTATTAAGATTACAGCCCTATAATACAACACCAAAAGATGAAAATAAAATAATGAAGGTGGTGGCAGAATGTTTATAAAAATAAATCATCACATTAAACTATCAATCTTAATATTATCAACGATAATATTATTATCTTCTTGTAGTTCTCAAAAAAGTCAATTTAAAACATTTCTAAAATGTGGTATTGCTGCTTCACAGTTAGAACAATATGAAGCAGAAAAACAAATAGGTATAAAACTTGAAAAATGGGCACGAGAAACACAATATGACCTATCACCAAGGGAAATGTCATTTTTAGCCCAAGAAGTTAGAGACGAAATGGGAATATATGGCATAAATTCATTTGAACAATTTGAAATCTATGTCAAAACATTTAATTCTTCCAAATGCAGAAAAATACATGGACAGAAAAAATTTGAACTTTCAAATTTGATGAATGATATTTTCTCTAACTAAAAAAATATATTAAAAATTAAAGGAATAGAAAATGAGCATTAAAAGTTTTTTGATTTCAGGATATATTGGTGGAGCAGTGGCACAATTTGTACATCTCAATTTTTTTCATTTTATTTTCAAATACGATACAACGGCGGCAAATATGGGACGAGCCTTTGTATGGTCAATAGGTAATGTTCCAGTTCCTTGGTGGGTTTGGGTTGTTGCATTTTTTGTCGGAATTGCCGCTTCTTCAGGAGACAATGAGGGAACAGGAGAAAATACAAACAATTCAGAATAAACATCAAATTCATTTGTGGTACTCATAATCATTTTGAAGTTATTTTTATTACGATAATATTTAATAATTAGGAATTTTTATCGTTTATTTTTTGAAGGAAATATTTAAAATGAAAAAGAGCATTTTCAACTTTGCTTTTTCTTTACTTACCATTATTTGTGGTATATCGGCTTGCAGTGATAAAGAAATCGAATCTGAATTGACTGAAAAAAATATTGATTTATTTTCTAAAACAATTTCAGAAAATGAAGAAGAAAATAAAAAAGAAGAATTAAGCAAACAGGTATTAAATAACAATTATCCTTTTGATAAAGATGACGATTGTTATATTTATCAATCAGATGAGGATATTAAATATTGTATGAAAACTAATCGTATTGATACGGCAGATAATAAAACATATTTAGTATTAAAATCTGATACTCAAAACAATAAATACGCTAATGCGTATAATTGCCATGCTTGCCAAGGTGTTGTAATTATGTTTGTTATAAAAGAAGATAACGAAAATGGGTATCAAATAATTAGTCAAAGAGAAGAAAATATCGGCTCATACGGTGGAGATGCTATTCAAACAATCGATTTTCTGCAATTTGGTCAGCATATTTATGGTTGGAATATTGTACAGGAAAATGCTCATATGGGGAATTTTTCTATTTATACAGAACTTTTTGCTCATCATGACAATAATATTATTCCTGTCGGTCATTTGTACGCAAGCGGAGAAACTGATGACGAGTATCCTGATAATTTACGGCTTGACATTAAACCACAAACAAATAATCAAGGAGAATTCGCACCACTAAATGTTAGCGTCAGTGGAAAAAATGTAAAAAATATGGAATATGTGGTTCCTTTCAATAAAAACAAAAAAGAATACGCTTTCGACATGTCCTTGATAATAGACGACAGTGATGTCAATTTTAAAAAAGGAGATGAAGCTTTTCAAAATAGGGATTACACACAAGCGGCTCAATTATTTGAAAAATCCTGTAATGGTGGTGCTGTACAAGGTTGCCATGCTCTCGGCTTTTTGTATCTCAATGGTAAAGGCGTACCACAAAACTATTCCAAAGCAGCAGAATTATTTGAACAAGCATGCAACGGTGGTATTGCGAAAGGTTGTAACAATCTTGGCTTGTTGTATAGAAAAGGACAAGGCGTACAACAAGATAATGTACAAGCCGCTCAATTATGGGAAAAAGCCTGTAATGGTGGTAGCATAAGTGGTTGCGTTAGTCTTGGTTCATCGTATGCAGAAGGTAAAGGAGTAAAGCAAAACTACTCCCAAGCCGTAAAATTATTTGAAAAAGCCTGTAATAACAATGTTACAGAAGGCTGTTTTGATATAGGATTACTGTACTACAATGGTCAAGGTGTTAAGAAAGACCATACCCAAGCCGCCAAATTATTTGAAAAAGCCTGTAATGGGGGAGCAGCACCAGGTTGCTTTAATCTCGGCATGTTGTATGGTAACGGTCAGGGTGTGAAAAAAAATCTCTCAACAGCCAAAAAATATTTTGGTAAAGCCTGTGATTTAGGCGAAAAACAAGCTTGTAGTGTATATAAAAAATTATAACAAAGAATATAAAATATAAAACACCTTTCAGGCAGCCTGAAACAAGTGTCATTGCGAGATTTGAACGCAGTTCAAATCGTGGCAATCCAGTTTTGCCATTAGGCAAAACAAACGCCGTAAGGCGTTTTAACGACATTGCATTATGCTTTTCAGGTTGCCTATATCGCCTAATATTTGTTAGTGATTTATCGCTAACAACAAAATAGATTTTCATATGCGTGCCATTGATTAAATTCTCTTATATCATCACGAACTCTGCCGTTACAACGCCTACGGCGTTGGTTCAGAACCTACGGCTCTTCACTGGATTGCCACGCCGTTGCTATGCAACGGCTCGCAATGACACGCTTTTTATCACATTAAAACGGTTTAATGCTTTTTCTTTATCTTTGGTCTTTATCAATCGACTGTAATACCAAAATAGACAAAGCCAAAAAAATGACGGTAAATAAAAGCAACACGCCCCAGCAGGAAAGTAAATTCGGGTTTTCTTTGGGAAAGGCAATCGCCATCATGGCATTTGTTCCCCACTTGCTTAAAGTCAGATTGCTCACCCAAGTCATTATTTTGGGTAACTGCAACACAATGCCCGCAAAGGCAATTTGCAAAATCATCACAAACGGCATGGCTTTCATGGCATCGAATGTGTTTTTTAAGAAAGACGAAACAAACAGCCCCATTGCGTCTGCCGCAACGGTGATGATAATCATAGTGAGTAAATAAGCAGGAAGCCGCATAAACGAATGCGAATACGCACCATCTTCGCCCGCACCCATAATGGCAGAAAAATACCACGCCGTAATAATGCCCCAAGTAACAAATGCGTGAAGCAAGCAGATAAAGAAATCAAATGCGGCATAGCCCAAAATATAAGAAGAAATGTGCATACCACTGCGGTGTTCGTGCTTGATAATCTCGCGTTCCGCACACACTAATCGCACCGAGTTAAAAACGCCGTAAAAAATGCAAATCGTGGCAAGGATAAAAAAACCTGATTTGGACATTTGCTCTTCTTTAAACATTTGCTCGCCCAAAACCAAAGCCAGCAAAAAGCCGATGACAAGCGTGTAAATAATCGTTCGCGACAGCCCTTTGCCGTTTAAGTATTCTCGTTTGCGTTTGCCAAAATAAATTTGAATTTGTTTAATGCGAGACGAATATTCCATCATGACAATTTTTCCCTAATTACGCCACACCACTTTGTTTATCCAAAACCGAAACAATTTCTTCTAATGTTTGGGTTTGATAGTGCGCCAAAGCGTCTGTCACACTGCCAAAAAACGACAGCGTGCCCACGCCCGAACGCTTATCTTTGGCTAACACAATCACTTTATCGAATAAATGCAGCACGCGGTCAGGCACATGCGAAATCAACATCACAATTTTACCTGTATCGGCAATGCGTCTTAAATTTTCCATTAAAATTCTCGCTTGACTGCCGTCTAACCCAGAATCAGGCTCGTCCAAAAAGAATAAGTGCGGATTTGTAATGTATTCAACCGCAATATTCAGCCGTTTTTTCTGACCGCCACTTAATTTTCGCACCAAGTTTTCTGATTCTTCCGTGAGCGACACGGTTTCCAAAACCATTTGAATGCGTTGATTTAACTGTTCTTTGTCTTCCACAATTTGTCGCGGCAGTTTTAACTGTGCGGCACTGTGCAGCGTCATATAAACCGTGTCGTCCATTCGCAACGGATCCATTTGGGCGACATAGCCGATAAAATGTTTCAGTCTGTCGTAATCTTTATATAAATCAATACCGCCGTAGGTAACTTGGGCATTCGCTCGCTCGCTGCCCATCACCGCATTTAAGAAAGTGGTTTTGCCCGCACCCGAACCGCCTAAAATTAAACACATTTCGCCATCGCACAATTTTAGGTGAATATCTTGCAACAAAACCCTTTCTTTGCCGTTTTGTTTCACCGTGCGGTCGGTAATATCAACAATGAGTTCTCTTTTTTCATCTGTGCCTAAATCTATGGGTTCAACAATCTCGCCTTCAAACAGCATTTTGGAAACAGAATCTTTAATGCCCTTAAAGGGTAAAACCCTTTCTTTATTGTTTGGTTTTTCGGTTTTATCCGAAATATCAACGGGTAATTCTTTGGCAACAGCGTCTTTCATACCCTTAAAAGGCAAAACGCTTTTCTTTTGTTTTTCGGTTTTATCAGGAATATCAACAGGCAATTCTTTGGTTTCACTGTTTGCATGCTCGGCGACACTTTCATCTTCAAACAGCATTTTAGAAACAGAATTTTTAATTTCTTTCAGCGTTGTACTGGTTGCAAAAAAAGCAACTTCTTCTTGGTATATTTCTTTTAATTTTGCTTCCCCCCACTCGGTTTTGACCACAGGAAAAGAAAGAGCCATTTTATACTGCCCATTTTGGCTAACATCACAGCCACAACGCGTGCAATACTGCCAGTTGTGGAGTATCACCGCAAAGCAATGCGAACATTTTTTCAAAATCGAATTATTCATCAACAGCACTCTCTTTGCATGATGCACCGCAATATGGGCAGAATAGGCTGTCATCAGGCACTTCTTTACTACACTGATTGCACCGCTTTTGTACCAACAAAGTTTTGCTTTCCACAAGTGTGGTTAATTGATTTGACTTACTGTCAATTTCGTCTATGAGATTTTTGGATTTGATATCGAAATTATCACGAACAGCAGGGTCTTCTGTTTTCATTTTTTCATAATAAGCAAAGCCAAGAATACGGTATGCGTCCGTAATCTCGTTTTGAAGTTCCCTAATTTGTGCGTCAATTTTCCAGTTTCCTGTTGTTTTTAACGCAGAATCTTTGAATTTTTCCCCAAATTTGGTAACACGCACGCCTAATTTATTGATATTCACGCAACACCCCACAATTTAAAATTTACATCACACCACGCAATAACACGCAAGGGGATTAAAAAATAAACAAAATTATAACAGATTTTTAGGGGATACAATTTTTCAGGCAGCCTGAAAGCCCCCTATTCTGCCTGTTCATACGCATCAACAATTTTCTGCACCAAAGGGTGTCGCACCACATCGGCGGAAGTGAAAGTGTGAAAATAAATGCCGTCTATGCCGTCTAATTTTTCGCGTGCGTCTTTTAAGCCGCTTTTGATGTGGCGGGGCAAGTCGATTTGACTGATGTCGCCTGTAATCGCCGCTTTCGCACCAAAGCCTATGCGGGTAAGAAACATTTTCATCTGTTCGGGCGTGGTGTTTTGGGCTTCGTCCAAAATAATATAAGCGTTATTCAGCGTCCGCCCACGCATATAGGCAAGCGGGGCGATTTCGATTAAGCCTTTTTCGATAAGTTTAGTCGTTTTATCAAAGCCCATTAAATCAAACAATGCGTCATACAAAGGGCGTAGATAAGGATCAACTTTTTGGCTTAAATCACCAGGCAAAAAGCCTAATTTTTCGCCTGCTTCCACCGCAGGACGCACCAAAACAATGCGTTCAACCAAATGCCGTTCAATCGCATCAACCGCGGCGGCAACCGCCAAATAAGTTTTGCCCGTGCCAGCAGGACCCAAGCCAAACACAATATCGTGATTGAGCAACGCACGAATATAACCGTCCTGACGCGGCGTTCGCCCTTGCAACTCGCCCCTGCGTGTTTTTAATCCTTTGGCAGATGAATGGCGTGGCACCTCCTGTGCCGTACGAGCCGCCACAGCGGCAAGTTGAATATCGTCAGGCGAAATGTCTCGCTGTTTGGCAATTTCGGACAGTTGTTGCAAGGCGGAAATGGTTTGTTCAGCAAGGCTGCCTGAAACCGAAAACGAATGATGACGGCGAATAATTTGCACGGCTAACGCTTTGCCTAATAATTGTAAATTTTCATCTAACACACCACATAAGCGTTGCAAGGCAGGCGTGTCTAAATCAGGTAAATTCAAATGCTGTTCGATTGACATATCTATTTTTGATAAAGCAAAATAAATATTGATTGTATGCGATTTTGTGGGTAATTAGGGGGAATTTTGCTGTTTTTCAGGCTGCCTGAAACCTTTGCAAAACTCAATCTGAAACAAAAAAAGCGTTCGTTATAGGGTGGGCATTCTTGCCTACCACTCTGCCTGCGGCGTTGATTATTTATTGATATTTAAGAAAATTCCGCCCTATCGGGCGGACGGTGGGCAAGAATGCCCACCCTATAATATTTGCATTTGCTATATGCTTTAAATGGGTTTTGCAAAAGTTTCAGCCTGAAAGTGTTTTATGCAACACTGTTTTCAGGCTGCCTGAAAATTTTTTTTGCTGTTTAATTCACCGTATCGCAACGCATACTGGCACCGTAGCATTTACTGCTGTCCCAGTCTGCCATACAATTTTCGATGACGCGATTTTGGGCAACATCAATATAACTTGCCACGCCCACATATTTATGTAAGCCATTGATTGTAATACGACATTCATACGCATTGCCGCTGCCGTAGCCGTCTGCAATCACTTCCGTGCGGTCAATAATGCGGGCATTATTCACGCCGTCCGCATAGCCTACGACATAGCCGTCGCGATACACCGAATAATTTGGATACGATGGATAATACACGCGATTATCAAAGCCGATATTCACGCCAACAGACGAATGTCCTGTATTCTTACCGATATGCACACTGCCGCCCACGCCAGATGAGCCATAATAAGGATAATCGCCATAATACGGCACAGGACGCGGCGGCGGACGATGATGACGCGGTGGCGGCGGACGATGCTGCGGTACACTGTTTGCAAATGTGCGATTCACCATCACCTTATCTTGCGGCACAGTAGAATGTGCAGGTTGAGCCATCAGCGCGCCCACCATTGCCGATAAGCATAAAAACAATAATGCGTGTTTCATTTTTCTCTCCTTATTTAAAGTTTCAGGCAGCCTGAAAAATATAAGTATATTATCTTTTAGGCTGCCTGAAAAATAAATTAACTTTTTAATGATTATCGTCCGCTAAAACCTTTGCACCTGCCTGAAAAATATGATTTTGTTGCTCATCAATTTTTTTATTATCTCTCACGGAGACACGGAGAATACGGAGAATGTGAAAAAATGTTCATCATAGGCACTTAATCTCATCTCCGTGTTCTCCGTGTCTTGTGTGAGAAATCAAAAATTCAGCACATTGATAAACAAGTTTTAGCAGACAACAATAAAATACAACAGTCTTTCAGGCTGCCTGAAAAATATGATTTTGTTGCTCATAAATTTTTTATTATCTCTCACGGAGACACGGAGAATACGGAAAATGTGAAAAAATGTTTATCAATAGGCACTTAATCTCACTCTCCGTGTTCTCCGTGCCTTGTGTGAGAAATCAATAAATTCAGCAAATTGATAAAAAAGTTTTAGCAGACAACAATAAAATACAACAGTCTTTCAGGCTGCCTGAAAAAATAAAACCCGTCATTGCGAGCCGTGCATAGCACGGCGTGGCAATCCCCCGTATGTTTAGGTAAATTAAATCTTTACCTAACTGAAACCATTTTTGCATAACCGTTCTTCGTAGTTAGGGGATTGCCACGACTTGCCTTACGGCAAATCTCGCAATGACAGTAGAAGTTTCAGGCTGCCTGAAAACCATTTCTACCATCACCTTACCGTTTAGCAATCACAATCAACTCATCT
>JAFWTP010000229.1 GCA_017518845.1 Neisseriaceae bacterium | reverse complement strand
CCCTGCACCACAGCTTTCATCACAAAGCCGTCTTTGGTACCGCAATCGTCTTCCACCACCACCAAGTCTTGGGTTACATCGACCAAACGACGCGTTAAGTAACCTGAATTGGCGGTTTTTAACGCTGTATCTGCCAAACCTTTACGCGCACCGTGTGTGGCAATAAAGTATTGCAACACGGTTAAGCCTTCACGGAAG
Organism: Neisseriaceae bacterium; assembly: GCA_017518845.1. Taxonomy (GTDB): domain Bacteria; phylum Pseudomonadota; class Gammaproteobacteria; order Burkholderiales; family Neisseriaceae; genus RGIG9985. The sequence continues at coordinate 3,765 of JAFWTP010000229.1, read as the reverse complement.
TTAGAAGTAATTGGCGTTTCGATAATCGAGCCGTCTGGTTTTGCCATCAAACCACGCATACCTGATAACTGTTTAATCTGTGCCGCAGAACCCCGCGCACCTGAATCTGCCATCATATAAATGGAATTGAATGACTCTTGATCCACAGTGTTGCCGTCTCTGTCTTCGACTTTCTGCACGGATAAGTTATCCATCATCGCTTTGGCAATTTTATCGCCTGTGCGACCCCAAATATCGACCACTTTGTTATAGCGTTCGCCGTTGGTTACCAAGCCATGACGGTACTGCTCTTCGATTTCCTTAACTTCTTTTTGGGCTTCGTTAAGCAGGGTTTGTTTGTTTTTCGGCACTTCCATATCGTCAATACAAATGGAAATACCGCCTTTTGTGGAATAACCAAAACCTGTGTACATCAAATGGTCGGCAAAAATCACCGTATCACCCAAGCCACACAGACGGAATGAGGCATTGATTAAGCGAGAAATTTCTTTTTTCTTCAATGCTTTATTGACATATTCAAACGGCAAGCCACGGGGCAGAATTTCCGATAACAACGCTCGACCTACGGTTGTGTTGTAACGCGTGGTTTTCTCTTGGAACTCGCCATATTCGTCTTTTTGCCATTCTTTAATGCGAACGGTAATGCGTGCGGACAATTCCACTTGACGCGTGCCATACGCACGATGAACTTCTTGCACATTGGCAAAAATCATACCTTCGCCTTGGGCATTGATTTTGTCGCGGGTCATGTAATATAAACCCAACACAATATCTTGCGATGGCACGATGATTGGGTCGCCATTGGCAGGGGACAACACATTGTTAGACGCCAACATTAAGGTGCGTGCTTCCATTTGGGCTTCCAAACTTAACGGCACATGCACTGCCATTTGGTCGCCGTCAAAGTCGGCGTTAAACGCCGCACACACCAAGGGGTGCAACTGAATGGCTTTGCCTTCAATCAAAATCGGTTCAAATGCTTGAATACCCAGACGGTGCAAGGTTGGCGCACGGTTCAAAAGGATTGGGTGTTCGCGAATGACATCTTCTAACATATCCCAAACAACGGCTTCTTCTTGATCAACCATGCGTTTGGCAGATTTAATGTTGCCTGTATGACCTTTGTCCAACAGTTTGAATAAAATAAACGGTTTGAACAATTCCAACGCCATTTTTTTCGGCAAACCGCATTGGTGCAGACGCAAGTAAGGACCTACGGTAATTACCGAACGACCTGAATAATCCACGCGTTTGCCCAACAGGTTTTGACGGAAACGACCGCCCTTACCTTTAATCATATCTGCCAAAGATTTCAACTGGCGTTTATTTGCACCAGTCATGGCTTTGCCGCGTCTGCCGTTGTCTAACAGACTATCCACTGCTTCTTGCAACATGCGTTTTTCGTTACGCACGATGATTTCAGGAGCACGCAACTCTAACAAGCGTTTTAAACGGTTGTTGCGGTTAATCACACGGCGGTATAAGTCGTTCAAGTCGGAAGTTGCAAAGCGTCCGCCGTCCAAAGGCACTAATGGACGTAAATCAGGCGGCAGAACAGGCAGCACATCCATAATCATCCATTCCAACTTCATGCCTGTGCGTTGGAAGGCTTCCAAGATTTTCAAGCGTTTGGCGATTTTTTTGATTTTCGCGTCTGAATTTGTGGATTCTAATTCTTGACGCAAAATTTCGATTTCTTTTGCCAAATTTAAGTTTTTGAGCAAATCACGAATGGCTTCTGCACCCATTTTGGCTTCAAATTCGCCATCGCCGTATTCGTCTAATTTGGCGTAATAATCGTCTTCGGTGAGTAATTGACGGCGTTGCAGCGAAGTCATACCTGGTTCAATCACCACAAAGGCTTCAAAATACAGAACGCGTTCAATATCCCGCAAGGTCATATCCAACACCATACCCAAACGAGACGGCAGGGATTTTAAAAACCAAATATGTGCCACAGGTGCGGCTAATTCGATATGCCCCATTCTTTCACGGCGAACTTTGGACAGTGTCACTTCCACGCCGCATTTTTCGCAGGTTACGCCTGCAAATTTTAAGCGTTTGTACTTGCCGCACAAACATTCGTAATCTTTAACGGGTCCAAAAATTTTGGCACAGAACAAACCATCGCGTTCGGGCTTAAAGGTGCGATAGTTAATGGTTTCGGGTTTTTTCACTTCGCCGTATGACCAGCGGCGAATGGTGTCGGGCGATGCAATACCGATTTTAATCGCATCAAATTCATCATCTGTTGCGGCTTGTACCAAATTGATATTCAGCAGATTTTTCATAAATTATTTGCTCCGTATTTCGTTTAAGGCTGCCTGAAAATTATTTTGTTGCGTTCAGGCTGCCTGAAACAGTTATCTTTTATCTATATTCAGGCTGCCTGAAAGGTTTTTTATACTTTTCAGGCTGCCTGAAATCAGATTAGCCCTTGCGTTCCAAGTCGATATCCAAACCTAATGAACGAATTTCTTTCACCAACACATTGAACGATTCTGGCATATTCGCTTCAATGCGATGATCACCCTTGACAATGTTTTCGTACATTTTGGTTCGACCCGAAGTGTCATCCGATTTCACGGTGAGCATTTCTTGCAAGGTGTAAGACGCACCATAGGATTCTAATGCCCACACCTCCATTTCACCGAAACGCTGACCGCCAAATTGAGCACGACCGCCCAACGGTTGTTGCGTAACCAAACTGTAAGGACCAGTGGAACGCGCGTGCATTTTTTCATCAACCAAGTGGTGCAGACGCAAGTAGTGCATCACGCCCACGGTAACCTTGCGGTCAAAGGGTTCGCCCGAACGACCGTCATACAAAGTCATCTGGGTTTTGGACGCATTAAATTGCAGTTTTTCGGTGCGTGGGTCATCATCGGGATAAGCCAAATCTAACATCGCACGAATTTCTTTTTCGTGTGCACCGTCAAACACTGGGGACGCAAAAGTAGCCCCTTTGGACAAGTTTTTCGCCAAAGCCAAAATTTCGTCATCGGTTAAAGATGCTAAATCTTCTTTGCGACCGCTCTTGTTATACAGTTTATCCAAGAATTGACGAATATCACGCACGCGAATTTCTTCGTCTTGCAACATACGGTTAATGCGTTCGCCGATTCCTTTGGCAGCCCAGCCTAAATGCACTTCCAAAATTTGTCCGATATTCATACGGCTTGGCACGCCTAACGGATTTAACACAATATCCACAGGGCGACCGTCTGCCATATAAGGCATATCTTCCACAGGTGCAATTTTGGACACCACGCCTTTGTTACCGTGCCGACCTGCCATTTTGTCGCCTGCTTGCAAGCGGCGTTTAATGGCGATAAACACTTTCACCATGCGTTGCACACCAGGTTGCAACTCATCGCCTTGTGTGAGTTTTTTCTTTTTGATTTCAAAAAGTTGATTACCTTCTTCGCGTTTTTTGTCCAAGTTTTCTTTAATCATTTCTAACTGACGCGCCAAGTCTTCATTCGCCATACGAATGTCAAACCAGTCGTATTTAGACGGCAGATTGTCTAAATATTCATCGGTAACTTTTTGACCTTTGGCTAACTGCAAAGGACCACCGTTTGCCACTTGTCCGACAATCATCGTACGCATACGATTGAATGCGTCATTGCTGAAAATCCGCAACTGGTCATTTAAGTCTTGGCGATAGCGTTCCAACTCTGCGTCAATAATCGATTGAGCGCGTTTGTCGCGTTGAATGCCGTCTCGCGTAAAGACTTGTACATCAATCACCGTGCCGCTCAT
>JAFWTP010000228.1 GCA_017518845.1 Neisseriaceae bacterium | reverse complement strand
ACGCCGATGAACGAAATTGCCGTTGATGTGGTGTTTATCGGCTCTTGCACCAACAGCCGCATTGAAGACTTACGCATCGCGGCGGCGGTTGCAAAGGGACGCAAAAAAGCCGCAAATGTCAATCGTGTTTTGATTGTACCAGGTTCGGGTTTGGTGAAAAAACAAGCCGAAGCGGAAGGCTTGGATAAAATCTTCAAAGACGCAGGTTTTGAATGGCGAGAACCAGGTTGCTCCATGTGTTTAGCCATGAACGCCGACCGCTTGGAAGCAGGCGAACGCTGTGCTTCCACTTCAAACCGCAACTTTGAAGGACGACAAGGAGCAGGCGGCAGAACCCACTTGGTCAGCCCCGCTATGGCAGCAGCAGCAGCGGTTACTGGACATTTTGTTGATGTGAGAGAATTGATGAAATAATCCTTTCAGGCAGCCTGAAAACCACTTTTTATAAAGGAAACCCAAATGATAGCCAAAGAAATTTTTGACGATATTGCCGCCAAAGTGGGCAATATTATTCAAGACAGTCCGATTAAAGATGTGGAAAAAAACGCCAAAACAGCGGTAACGGCGGCGTTATCGCATTTGGATTTGGTAACCCGTGAAGAGTTTGATACGCAACAGCAAATGATTGAGCATTTGCTCACCGAAATCGCCAACTTGCGTGAAGAAATTGCACGCTTAACGCAGCAAGCATAAGGCACACGAGCGATGTCGTTAGCGGTTGTTTATTCTCGGGCGTTGTCGGGTTTGAATGCACCTTTGGTTGAAGTGGAAGTGCATTTATCGCGTACAACCCTGCCTGCGTTTAATATCGTGGGGCTGCCTGACACCGAAGTCAAAGAAAGCCGCGACCGTGTGCGGGCGGCAATTTTGCAGTCGGGTTTTGATTTTCCTGCGATGAAAATCACCGTCAATTTAGCCCCTGCGGAACTGCCCAAAGAGTCTGGTCGCTTTGATTTGCCGATTGCCATCGGCATTTTGGTTGCGTCTGGGCAAGTTTTGGGCGAAACGCTTTCGCAATATGAATTAGCGGGCGAACTGGCTCTAACAGGGGCTTTGCGTCCTGTGCGTGGGGCGTTGAGCATGGCAAAAGCCGCACAATGCGACAGCAGAAATTTTATTCTACCGATTGATAGTGCGGCGTGGGCGGCTTTGGCTGATGAAATCGACATTTACGCCGCCAGTAGTTTATTATCGGTTGCCGCTCATTTGAATGGTTTGCAAACCTTGCCCAAAGCAACGCCCTACCCTTTGCAGGACAACGCTTATCAACTGCCTGATTTGCGTGATGTTAAAGGGCAGCACACTGCTCGCTATGCTTTGGAATTAGCCGCCGCAGGCGGTCATAGTCTGTTGATGATGGGACCGCCTGGCACGGGTAAATCTATGTTAGCACAACGCTTGCCGTCTATTTTGCCGCCCTTAACACCTGATGAAATGTTAGACAACGCCATTTTAGCGTCATTGTTGAATAATCCGACATTAGTCAATCCGCAATATCGTCCTTTTCGCAGTCCGCACCACAGTGCTTCTGCTGTGGCATTAGTGGGCGGCGGTTCTGACCCCAAACCTGGCGAAATTTCATTAGCCAACAACGGCGTTTTATTTTTAGACGAACTGCCCGAATTTGACCGCAAAGTATTAGAAGTATTGCGAGAACCATTAGAAAGTGGCGAAATTCACATTTCACGAGCCGCACGATACGCCACATTTCCTGCGAAATTTCAATTAGTTGCGGCAATGAATCCTTGTCCGTGTGGTTTTTCAGGACACGCCACACGCCGCTGTCGCTGTTCGCAAGATAGCATTAACCGCTATCGGCAAAAAATTTCAGGACCCTTATTAGACCGCATTGATTTAGTCATCGAAGTGCCGTCTTTGCCTGCGTCCGATTTAACCCGTGCCGTTGCTGGCGAAGACAGCCACACCGTGCGACAAAGAGTGCTTGCCGCCCGAGAACGCCAAATGAAGCGGCAAGGCAAAACCAACGCTGCCTTAAACCCCACAGAGTTAGACACGCAAGCAAAAATCGAAGCGTCCGCCCGCACGGCTTTGGGCGAATTATTAGAACGGCTCAACCTTTCCGCCCGCAGTTTTCACCGCATTTTACGCGTCGCCCGCACTATTGCCGATTTATCTACTGACGAATGGGTGAATAAATCGCACATTATGCGAGCAGTTAGTTTTAGACGCAGTTTAGACGAAAAATAATTTCAGGCAGCCTGAAAATAAAATCAAACGGCAGCAATAATCGTTTGCTTCGTTTTTCATAGTAAGAAGATTGCCACGCCGTGCATAGCACGGCTCGCAATGACAGTAGTTTTTTTCAGGCTACCTGAAACTTATATCGTCATAGAGAGCGAAGCAATCTCCCAAAAATTCGATAGGATTTTTGGGTCAGCATATGCAGATACAACAGCAATGCACAATATTTTTCAGGCTGCCTGAAAAACCTCATTAACCACAGGAGTAACTCAAATGAATGTCCCCAAATCCATTCACAAATGTTTGCTTGGCATGGGCTATCGTTATGTCGGGCATAAGGAATACTGGAAATTTTTGCCCGACAAGCCTGTGGCACAAAGTGTGCAGTTTAATGACCAAGAGCGTTGGAGTGATGAACTTGACGCTTACGAGCAATTTTTCCTGTTGGAGTTAAGAATTTATGTTCCAAGAGGCGATTTAATTTATGTTCCAAGAGGCTATTTCGATCTTTTTACAACTTTTGCTTCTCGTTGGTGTTTATCTCCTGACGGTATAATGCAAGAAAAATCAAATATATTTTTATCAGATACACTGTTTTTCCGTGAAAATGAGGACGCGCAAGCGGTAGAAGTTATCAAGGCAAATTTAGACCGTTGTATGGCGGAGTTGTTGGATTGTGAGCGTTGGTTGGCATTACATGATTTTCAAACAGGTGTATCGTCTGCCTTGCCTGTAAAATATGCTCATCTGCAAAGCAATTACACCAAATTAGTTCTGCCCGAAGGCTATTTGTTTAACTTGTCGTCTTATCCAGAAATTTATCTACAAATTCAAGAAATTGAAAAAAATGCTAAATTGATGCAACAAATTGAAGATTTTGTTAGCGGAAAAACAGCCACAATACCAGCCGAATTAAAATATGCCGCTTGGTATTATGAAATTCGGCATTGCAATAAAAAACCGCGGTTTGAAATTGAAGAATTTTTTTCACTCACAGTTTTTGACAAATGCTACTGCTTAATGCTTGCTGAACGCTATGATGAACTGCGGCAATTCGTAGAGCAATTTCCGTTTCCTGAAAAAGATGACGAAAACGCTCGTGCAATATACCGCTATATGTTAGCCTGTGCCGAACAACGCAAAATTCTCGTTGGCGATGAAAGCAGGGAATGGGCGGAGAAGAAAAAATTAGTTGCCCCAAACTCTTGGCAAAGCGTGCCATTAAGCACCTTTTTAGATAAAGACAGCACGCAAAATCAAGAAACGGCTACAATGCCAGAAAATATGTACGCCCTGTTTTTTAGCAAAAAATCGGCGTTGCAATCGTTTGTGCAAACCCGCTTTGGCGTGGAATTAGCGACAGCACAAGGCGAAAAAGTAGCAGACGCATTGGACGCGGCAGAAGTGGCAGAGCAAAACGAGTTTATCGTGCGTTCGCCCAAAGGTCGCTGGTTTGTGCTGTTGGGGGCGATTGAACAATCGTTTGATGGCGGCGAAGACAAACTCACCGCTCAACTTGCCCAAGCCAGCGACAAAACCGAAGTGTTGCTGATTGCCAACGAAGACACTTCGGGTAGCCTTGTGTTTGAATACCACAAAAACGGCAAACTCAAACGCCGCTGGCTGTGTTCGGACGGCGAAATCGAAAGTGTCGGCAAAGCCCTAAACGATTTAGACAAACAATCGTTTATCAACGAATTTGACGAAGAAAACGGCACACCTGACACCGATATTTTAGTGGCAATGGCTGAAAAAATAACAGGATTAAACTGGGAGACACTGTCGGGAGCAGGGACGGTTTATAATATAGAATAATTTTCAGGCTGCCTGAAAAAATAAATTGAGTAAAAACAATGATAACGGACATTCAACCCTTTAATATCGAAAATAAAATTCTGCTTATTCGTAATGAGCAGGTGATGATTGACCGCGATTTGGCAGAATTGTATGGCATAGAAACCAAAGTATTAAATCAAGCAGTAAAACGCAATATCGAGCGGTTTCCTGCTGATTTTATGTTTTCATTAAACGAAATGGAAAAAAATGAACTGGTCACAAATTGTGACCGCCTTAAAGGATTAAAATTTTCAACCGTTACGCCCAACGCCTTTACCGAGCAAGGCGTAGCCATGCTTTCTTCGGTGCTGAAAAGCAAAACTGCGGTTGAAATCAACATTCAAATTATGCGAGCATTTATCGCTATGCGGCGTTTTTTACGCTCAAATGCGGAAATTTTTGCTGAATTAAAACATTTGCGACAACAACAAATCAATAGCGATAAACGCATTGATGAATTATTTTCCAAAATGGAAAAATATGCGATTGATGATATGCAAGGCATTTTCTTTCAAGGGCAAATTTTTGATGCTTATGCCAAATTTGAACAATTCATTCAATCCGCAAATAAAGAAATTATTTTAATTGATAATTATGTAGATTTATCTGTATTACAAAGACTTGCGAAAAAACAGAAAAAAGTAAATGTGATTATTTATACCGACAGAAAAACAAAATTAACACAACAAGATATACAAAAATTTAATGCACAATATCCTAATTTAACTTTAAAATACACGAATAAAATGCACGACCGTTTTATGATTATTGACGGCAAAACACTTTATCATATCGGTGCGTCTTTAAAAGATTTAGGCAAAAAATGTTTTGCTTTTGAAATATTAGATGCGACAATTATCCATGCTATTTTAGCAAATATATAATTTTCAGGCAGCCTGAAAAGGGGTAAAAAATGAATATTCACGACATTAAAATTATTGCCAAAAAAATCGCTCAATACATTCCACGAATGTATGATAAAGAATTATTTGGTTATGCGGGCAATTTAAGTTTTCATACCATGCTGTCAATCTTTCCCATTTTAATGGTATCGTTGGGCATTTTTATGCAATTAGGTAGTTTTAATCAATATTCAGAAGCATTAAAAGGATTTATTGTTAAAAACTTCCTGCCCACACACCAAGAAGTTTTAACTGAATATATGGAACAATTTCTACACAACAGCATAGGATTAAATATTACAGGTTTTGCCGCCGTGTTTATTACTTCGGTGATGTTTTTTAACAATTTTGAATACATTGTTTGCAAATTATCAAATTCAGAAAAACGCCGTTTTTTCAGCAGTTTAAGCACTTACTGGACTTTAATGACTTTATCGCCATTAGGTTTATGCGGTGCGTTATATGTCAGCACGGTTTTACAAAGCAAATGGCAAATCAGCCATTTTGCCGATATTTTCCCCTATTTAATTGTGTGGGCAATCTTTTCTATTACTTACGCGGTTGCCATAAATCGCAAAATAGCCGCCCACGCCATTATCGCCGCCGCCTTTGCGTCCAGTATTTGTTGGTGGATACTTAAAATCCTATTTGTCGCCTATGTGGGTTATAACAAAACCTATATCAATTTATACGGCTCGTTTTCGGTTTTGTTTTTCTTTTTATTGTGGATTTATGTCAGTTGGGTATTATTCCTACACGGCGTAAAACTCTGCGTTTTATTAGACCGCAGTAAAGGACAACAAGATATTCCTGATGATGATGAACAATTAGCAGTGAGCAGTGAGCAGTGAGCAATTAGGTGATAAACTTTTCAGGCTGCCTGAAAGGTTTATTTTCGCATTCACATCAATACAAAGCCCGTAGATAAACTTAATTTTCAAAAATTAACTGACAACAAATTTATCATTCGTTTCAATAATAAATTTTGCAGAAGAAATATCTGTTTCAGGCAGCCTGAAAACCGCTATAATTAAGGATTTTGTATCACCCTTTTTAAGGAACACATATGAAGTTAATGAAATCTTCACTTGCCGCCGTATTTTTGGCAACGCTTGTGGCGGCTTGTTCTCCGCAACAGCAATCGGCTGACAACACCGCCAACACCCCTGCCCCCGCTCCTGTGGGAAAAAAATTGTGATTGGTTTGGACGATAATTATCCGCCGATTGGTTTTCGTGATGAAAAAGGCGAGTTAGTGGGTTCGGATATTGATTTGGCTCGCGAAGCCGCCAAACGCTTAAATCGAGAAGTCGAATTTAAGCCGATTGACTGGGCAAGCAAAGAAGCGGAACTTAATAGCGGCAAAATTGATGTGATTTGGAATGGCTTGACCGTTACCGAAGAACGCAAGAAAAACATTTTGTTCACCGCACCGTATCAACAAACAGGGCAAGTGGTTGCACTGAAAATCGACTCACCTGTGCAGAAAGCGGAAGATTTGGCAGGCAAAGTGGTTGCCATTCAAGACGGCAGTACCGCCGAAGAAACGCTGAAAAAAATGCCTGAATTAGCAAATTCTTTCAAAGAGTTAAAACGCTATCCTGATATGGCGGCAATTTATTTAGACATCAAACTCAACCGTTTGGACGGGGCGATTTTGGACGAACCTTTGGCTCGTTACTACACGACCAAAGAACCTGAAACTTTCCGCATTCTGCCCGAATCATTCAGCACCGAAGTGGAAGCAATCGGCGTGAAATTAGACAACACCGCCTTGCAACAAGAACTCAATCAGGCACTCAAAGCCATGTACGAAGACGGCACAACCAAAGCCGTGTTTGAAAAATGGTTTGGCAAAGATATTTCTCTGCCGATTGAATAAAGTAAGTTGATTTTATTATCAAAAAACCCCTTTCAGGCTGCCTGAAAACAAAAAATCCCCAATTTCTTGGGGATTTTTATTTTACAACCAAAACAATTATTTATTGCCTTTGGCAACTCTACGCCAGTGGTGTAGCAATGGTTCGGTATAGCCTGACGGTTGGGTTGTACCTTTGAAGATTAAATCGCAAGCCGCCTGAAAAGCGGGGGATTTGTCGAAGCGTCCGACCATCGGCGTGTAAGCAGGGTCATCGGCGTTTTGTTTATCGACAATCGCTGCCATGCGTTCCAAAGTTTCACGCACTTGTTTTTCGTTGGTAATGCCGTGATAAAGCCAGTTGCACACATGTTGGCTGGAAATTCGCAAGGTTGCACGGTCTTCCATTAAGCCGATATTGTTAATATCAGGCACTTTGGAGCAACCCACGCCCTGCTCTACCCAACGCACCACATAGCCCAACAAGCCTTGACAGTTGTTGTCTAATTCTTGTTGAATTTCGTCCGCACTCCAATTTGTGTTTTCTGCCACAGGCACGGTGAGAATGTCGTCCAAAGTTTCCACAAAACCTTTGGCAGCAATTTGTTTTTGCACTTCAAACACATTCACTTGATGATAATGCAAGGCGTGCAAGGTTGCGGCTGTTGGAGACGGCACCCAAGCGGTTGTCGCACCTGCTTTGGGGTGTCCGATTTTCTGCACCAACATTTCTGCCATTAAATCAGGCATTGCCCACATACCTTTACCAATTTGGGCTTTGGAGACCAATCCACATTTCAAGCCATTTTGAACATTGTTGATTTCGTAAGCGGCAAGCCATTTGCTATTTTTCATCTCGCCTTTGCGAACCATTGCACCTGCTTTCATCGAAGTGTGAATTTCATCGCCTGTGCGATCCAAAAAGCCTGTATTGATGAAGATTAAGCGTTCGGAAGCGGCTTTGATACACGCTTTTAAGTTCAAAGTGGTGCGGCGTTCTTCGTCCATTACGCCCATTTTCAGCGTATTTTTCGCCAAACCCGTTAAACCTTCCACAGCGGCGAATAAGTCGTTTGCAAACGCCACTTCTTCTGCCCCTTGCATTTTGGGTTTGACGATATACACGCTGCCTGAACGGCTGTTTTTGTTTTCCGTGCGATTGAAATCGAACGGAGCGATTAAGCCTGTCATCACGCAATCCAAAATGCCTTCGGGAATTTCGTTGCCGTCTTTATCCAACACCGCAGGCGTGGTCATCAAATGTCCGACATTGCGGATTAACATCAGCGAACGACCGCCTAATTTGAATGTGCCTGAATGGTCAGGTTTGGTGTATTCACGGTCAGGATTGAGTTTGCGGGTGAAAGTTTTGCCGTTTTTGGTTACTTCTTCGGTTAAAGTGCCTGTCATCAAGCCATACCAGTTGCGATACACCAGCGTTTTATCTTCGCCATCGACTGCGGCAACCGAGTCTTCGCAGTCCATAATGGAAGTGAGTGCCGCTTCCATAATAATATCTTTAATGCCCGCAGGGTCTTGACTGCCAATCGGCGTGGTTTTGTCGATGATAATATCGAAATGCAAGCCGTTGTGTAAGAACAACAACGAAGACGGAGCGTCCGCCGTGCCGTTATAGCCCACAAACAAAGACGGCGTTTGAAGTTCTGTTTCTGCTCCTGCCACAACCACTTTCAGGCTGCCTGAAACCACTTTATACGCCGTTGCGTCTTTATGGCTGCCTGAAACCAACGGAATGGCGTTATCCAAAAAGTCGCGTGCAAAGGCAATCACTTTCGCACCGCGTTTGGGGTTATATTCACGACCCACAGCCAATTCGCCCGATTGCTCAATCGCATTTGTGCCATACAAAGCGTCATACAACGAACCCCAACGAGCGTTTGCGGCGTTCAAGGCATAGCGAGCATTCATAATCGGCACAACTAATTGCGGACCTGCTTGGTGCGAAAACTCAAAATCCACATTTGCTGTGGTAATTTGAAAGTCCGCTGGTTCGTCTTGCAAATAACCGATTTCTTTCAAAAACGCTTTGTAAGCCGCCATATCGGTGATTTTGCCTTTATGTGCTTCGTGCCACGCATCAATTTTTGTTTGCAATTCATCGCGTTTATCTAACAAGGCTTTGTTTTTAGGTGCAAATTCTGCCACGATTTTGGCAAAACCGTCCCAAAATTGAGATGATGACAAATTGCCGCCACGATTGGGCAGAACTTCATTTTCAATAAAATCATACAGTTGTTTATCAGGTTGCAAACCCGATACAGAAATGCGTTGTGTCATAGTTTTTCCTTTACATTAAAAAGGTTGAAAAGGGGCAATGATAACATAAAAAACAGTATTTCAGTCAGCCTGAAAGAAACAAAAAATCCCACTCATTAAAAGTGGGATTTTTATTGACAACACCTTTTCAGGCAGCCTGAAAACCTTACAAACTATAATACATCTCAAATTCCAAAGGATGTGGTGCCATTTGCATGCGGCGGACATCTTCTTCTTTGAGTGCAATATAACTCGCAATCCAGTCCTTGCTAAACACGCCGCCACGCAGTAAAAATTCGTGGTCGGCTTTGAGTGCGTTCAAGGCTTCTTCCAAAGACGCACATACGGTTGGGACTAATGCATCTTCTTCGGGCGGTAAATCATACAGATTTTTGTCCGCAGGGTCACCTGGGTGAATTTTGTTCTGCACGCCGTCCAAACCTGCCATAAGCAACGCCACAAACGCTAAATAAGGGTTCGCCGTGGGGTCGGGGAAACGGGCTTCAATGCGGCGGGCTTTGCTCGACATCACATGCGGAATGCGAATGGACGCCGAGCGATTGCGTGCGGAATAGGCTAACTTCACAGGGGCTTCAAAGTGCGGCACCAAGCGTTTGTAGGAGTTGGTCGATGGGTTGGTAATGGCGTTTAAGGCTTTGGCGTGCTTAATAATGCCGCCGATATAATACAAGGCAAAGTCCGACAAGCCTGCATAGCCGTCTCCTGAAAATAAATTCTGCCCATTTTTCCACACCGATTGGTGAATGTGCATGCCCGAACCATTATCGCCCATCACAGGTTTGGGCATAAAAGTCGCGGTTTTGCCATAATTGTGTGCCACATTATGAATAATGTATTTCATATCCTGTGTTTGGTCGGCACGGCGAACGAGTGTGTCGAATTTAGTGCCGATTTCTAATTGCCCCGCATTGCCCACTTCGTGATGATGAACTTCCACTGGAATGCCAATTTCTTCTAACAAAAGCACCATTTGCGAACGCATATCTTGCGTGGCATCGACTGGTGGCACGGGGAAATAACCGCCTTTAACGGTGTTGCGGTGTCCTGTGTTTTGTTCGTCATACGACTTGCCAGACGACCACGCCGCTTCTTCCGAATGAATTTGAAAACGGCAACCTGACATTTTAGTTTCAAACTCAATGCCGTCAAACACGAAAAATTCAGGTTCAGGGCCAAAGAATGCGGTATCGCCCAAACCTGATGATT
>JAFWTP010000227.1 GCA_017518845.1 Neisseriaceae bacterium | reverse complement strand
TCCGGCAGACTGTATCTGATACTGATACTGCAAAAGATATACTGCAACACTTTGATATTTCAGCAATTGATAAAGAAATCAACACCGATAATACTTTCCGGCAGTCTGCATCTGATACTGCTATTGCAAAAAATACACTACAAGACTTTGATATTTCAGCAATTGATAAGAAAATTAACACAGATAATACTTTCCGGCAGACTGCATTTGATACTGCTATTGCAAAAGATATACCGCAACACTTTGATATTTCAGTAATTGATAAGGAAATTAACACAGATAATACTTTCCGGCAGACCATACCGGATGCTGATGTTCAAAATACATCTCAACCACAAGAGCCTGTTCATACTCCGGTTTATGTTACACAACAAAAACCTTTGGAAAATCATATTAAAACCTATACTTCTAAAAATTATTCACAAAATAGCGATAATAATGCTTTTATCGACTGGCTGACAGGCGGTAATGTTTTGCTGAAAACGGGCGTTTTGGTGCTGTTTTTGGGTTTGGCGTTTTTACTGCGATATGTGGGCGGGGCGATGCCTATGCCTGTGCGTTATTTGGCGGTGTTTGCCGCAGGTGTGGCAGCGGCAGTGGGCGGCGAATATTTGCAAGCCAAACGGCGAGATTATGGCTTGATTTTGCAGGGTTTTGGCTTTGGCGTGATGTATCTCACCGCTTTGGCAGCGGTAAAGTTGCACAATATTCTACCGCATAATATCGCCTTGATTTTAATGGTAATTTCAGTCGCACTAATGGCGTGGCGAGCGGTTGTCAAAGACGCAAAAATTTTGGCACAAGTGGCAGTTTTGGGTGGTTTGTTTGCACCTGTTTTGGTGTCGGACGGCACAGGCTCGCATATTGCCTTGTTTGCTTATTTGGCAGTGTTAAATACAGGTGTAGCGGTTATTGCATGGTTCAAAGCGTGGCGGTCTATGAATTTAATCGGAGCTATCGGCACATTTTGGATTGCCTTATTATGGAGCAATGAATATCAGCCAAATTTATTTGCCAGTTGCGAATTTTTCTTAATTTACCACTGGTTACTCTATACGCTCATCGCGTGCTTTTTTGCGTATCGCACTTTGGAAGAGACACCTCTATCAGGCGAGTTGCGAGAAATCCCTAACAACGCAACATTAGAACGCATTTGGCAAACCATTGTGGCGTATGGATCGCACATTAAAATATTAGACAGTACGCTATTGTTCGGCACGGCTTTATCCACATTCGGCTTGCAATATGCAATGGTTGAACAATGGCACAATGCAGCCGCTTACTCTGCCCTGCTGTGGGCAGCGGTTTATGGAGCTTTGAGTTTATATTATCATCGTTTGGATAGTGATTTTTCTGTGTTAAAACAAGCATTTGCTGTGCTCTGTTTGCTGTTTATTACGCTTGCAATACCGTTGGCATTAGAACAACAATGGACGGCAACGGCATGGGCATTAGAAGCGGCTTTGGTATATGCCTTTGGCTTGACTCAAAAACAACCGCATGTGCGTTTGGGGGCGTTAATCGTATTTTCTCTTGCAGCTATAAATCAATTTAACTCTTTGAATTTTAACTATTTAGCAGAACCAACACTTTTGCAAGGATCTGTTATTGGTGCGATTGTGGTGGTGTTAAGTGGTGCTGCAATGTATTTTCTATGGGATAAATACCATCGTTGTGATAGTGCAGAATGGGAAAAAAATACCTTATCAATCATAGCAGTACTAACACTTGTTAATACACTCACCTTGCCACTATTAACATTAAGTACATTGCATTGTATTCCTGTTTTATCAATAATGGCTGTTGCATTTGCCGCTTTGCAATGGAAAAGAACGCAAATTGTA
>JAFWTP010000226.1 GCA_017518845.1 Neisseriaceae bacterium | reverse complement strand
CCGATTGTGCCTATCCAATAAACAGGCTCGCCGTGTGGCGTGTGGGCTTTTACAATGCCTTGACCGTGATGACGGCGACCCAATCGTGCCACTTTCACGCCCTGCAATGCGTCAGCGGCAATGTTGGGAATGTTGATGTTCCATAAATGCGGCGTATCTAATTTTTGTTGGGTGATAAATTGAATCAATGGAAACAGGGCTTTTTCAACCGTATCCCAGCGTTGATTGTCTTTGCTGGCAAGCGAAAAGGCAACCGCAGGCACGCCCAAAAGATAGCCTTCGGTTGCCGCCGCTACCGTGCCTGAATAAAGCGTATCATCGCCCATATTTGCACCGTGATTGACTCCTGAAAACACCCAGTCGGGCTTGAAATCGTCCATCACCTGCAAAGCCAAATGCACGCAGTCGGACGGCGTGCCATTGACATAATAAAAACCGTTGGCTGCCTGACGAATGTGCATCGGGCGATCCAGCGTGAGCGAATTACTCACCGCACTGCGATCGCGGTCAGGAGCAACCACACGCACATTAGCAAACTCTGCCGCAATGCGTGCCAAAAGCGATAAACCAAAAGACTGATAACCGTCATCGTTGCTGATTAAAATATTCATAATATTCAATAAGTTAATGTTTCAGGCAGCCTGAAAGTGAATAGAAATGCGTTTGCCTAATGCGGCGGCGGCTTTTTCGACAAAATCCATTTTGGTTTTGTAGTGCAAATTCAGCAAACGATCGATTTGTGGTGGATACACATTCAAGCGTCTTGCCATTTCCGATTTTCGCACGCCTTGAAGTAACATTTCGTTATGTAACAAGATTTTAGAAGTTTCCAAAGCAGGAATTTCAATGGCATTTTCACCTGACAAATCAGGAATGGGAATAAAACGGCGGTCGTCAATATAACCGTCCAAAGCACACAGCAAACCTTGCAAGGCTTGCGTGTGAATGTCGTTCGTCTCATTTGCCACTGCAACGGCTTCGGGAATATCTGGAAACAAAATTAACAGCGTGCCGTTATCGTCTTGTTGAATTTGATAGTTAAATTTAATCATAATCCTAAATCCTTTTTGATTTTATTAACCAAACCAGTGCCGATTTCTTTACTGCCGTGATTAGGGAATACAGAAGTTCTGCCTTTATATCGCAATAATTGATGACTGCCCCGCTTTGCCGTGCAAAATTCAACGCCTTGCGATTTAAGCCATTTTTTAAATTCACTGTATTTCATTGCCGATAAATTGCAACAAATAAGTTGTATTATACAACATATTTGTTCATTTTATAGATAGAATAAAAATTTTCAGGCAGCCTGAAAACCATTTTCAGGCTGCCTGAAAGCGTATGAAACAAGCAAATTAACGCAAACCTTGAATGTAGTTTGCCACATCATCAATTTGTTGATCGGTTAAACGGGTTGCCACAGGTGCCATCATATTATGCACGCGTTCGCCTGAACGGAAAGCCTGCATTTGAGCAACCACATAATCTTTATGCTGACCCGAAATGCGTGGATAAGCCACAACGCCGTCTTTGGCGGCAGATGCGGCTGGAATGCCCGCACCGTTGGGACCATGACACGCCATACAAGCAGGCACTTTTTGTTCGGCAATGCCGCCACGATAAATCAATTCGCCCGCTTTTAAGTTAGCGGCGTCTGCTTCGCCTGCTAATGACACTTGTTTTTCGTAGAATGCAGAAACATTGTCAATATCTTCATCGGTCATGGCTTCGACCATAGCGACCATAGATTCAGCCAAAGACCATGTACGCACACGGTCGCGAATATCTTTGGCGTGTTTGGCGGTGTAAGCGGCGTGCTGACCTGCCAAACGCGGATAAATGGCAATGCCACTATTGCCGTCAGCGGCGTGGCAAGCAATACAAACGGTTTCGGCGATTTCCTTACCTTTTTCCAAATCAGGTGCGGCAGTCGCGGCGGTTGCGGCAAGTGAAACAAGCAATGCTGCAAAAATGCGTTTCATAATGGTTAGGCTCCAAAATAACTGTGTTTCGATTGTTCAGGCTGCCTGAAAATGGCAAGCGAACAACTTATCAATTTTTCAAACTCGCCATTTTATAACAAAATACGCCCTAACGACTACTTTAATTTTTATTTTTACCCGAATGTGTCGTATTATTATGAGCAATCGCATTAAGGAATTAAGCCCATGTCCATTTTTCGCCATGCCGTTTTTCATACAACGGTGAATGATTTACACCATTTGCCGCCCATTAACGCCGAAATTGCCTTTGTGGGCAGAAGTAACGCAGGAAAATCCAGTGCCTTGAATACGCTCACTGACCACAATCGCTTGGCGTTTGTCTCCAAAACACCAGGTAGAACGCAGCACATTAACTATTTTGCCCTAAAAAACGGCTGTTTTTTAGCGGATTTACCAGGTTACGGCTTTGCCGAAGTGCCAGAAAGCGTGCGGCGGCACTGGGTTGAATTATTAGGCGAATACTTAAAAACGCGTGCGTCTTTGGTTGGGCTGTTTTTGATTATGGACAGCCGACACCCCTTAAAAGAACTCGACTGCCAAATGTTAGACTGTGCCGCATTTCGCTCTTTGCCCGTGCATATTTTATTGAGTAAAGCGGATAAATTATCCAAAAACGAACAAATCAAAACCTTATCTGCGGTGCGAAAAAAACTGCACGCTTGGCAAGACAAAACGCCCGTATCGGTGCAGATTTTTTCATCATTAAAAAAAATCGGCTTGGAAGAATGCGAAAGCGTAGCAGAAAAATGGTTACAAGCGTACAGTCAGTGAGCAGTGAGACTTTATAGGGTGGGCATTCTTGCCCACCATTGCCCCGTAGGGGCAAATAAGGGGATTAGGCAACCTGAAAGGATTTGTTTTATCAACGCCTATCGGCGTTATGGTGGGACTGACATGCCCACTCTATAATGACTCACCGTTTTCAGGCAGCCTGAAAAATAGCATAAGCAATATCAAAAACATTTGATAAAAACAAAAGTTTCAGGCAGCCTGAAAGCATTATAATGGCATTGCTGACCAGTCAAAGGAAATCTATGTTTCGTCAAGAAAGTTTTTCGGACGCTCTGTTTATTGAACGCGTCAAACGCAATGTGGAGTATCTGCCAAATTTAGTGGCAGTGATGCGGATTGCGATTGCGGTTGCGGTTTTGGTATTTTATTTGTTGCAAAACAATAACAACACAGGCTCGGTGCATTTTGAACGCTTGCCCTTGTTTGCGTGGGAGAGTGTTTATACATTTTTTATTTTAGTTACGCTGTTTTTGCCACAAGTAAAAGCCGCTAAATTCAAAGGCATTTATCCGCTTGCCATTAACTTAATGGACATTTTTATGATTGTCCTTTTAACCCATTTGGCAGGCGGTGTGGAAACAGGTTTTGGCATTTTTGTTCTGCCGTTTATTGCCACAGCGTCTTTTACCACAGGCGGACGCAATGCTTTGGCTTATGCGTCTTTTGCCACCATTTTGTTGTTTTTAACCAGTATCAGCCATTTTTGGTTAAACCAAGAGTCGCGTACCGATGTGCAACAAGATATTATTGTGGCAGCGTTTTTATCTTTGGCGTGCTTTTTTGTGGCACTGATGAGTGCCTACGGTTCGGTGAATATTCGCCGTGCATTGGGGACTATTTCGCGTAATGAAGAACAAATTGCCCAATTAAGCAACTTAAATAAATTGGTATTGGAACACGCCCAAGAAGGTTTGGTGGTGTTAAACAACACGGGCAAAGTGATGTTGTTTAACAATCAAGCAAAAAAATATCTGCCTAATTTATTTTTAGACGATAATATTGCCGAATTACAAAATATTTTGAACACTTGGCAAGAACACCGTTATCATCAGTTTGATGAAACTTGTTTGTATGAGGGCGGGCAGTTGCAAATCCACGCCGTGCCGCTCACCGAACAAGAACCGCCTTTGTTATTATTGTCTATGCGTTCTTCGGCGGAAATTGCTCAAACCGCACGCACCGATAAATTAGCGTCATTAGGGCAATTAACCGCAAATTTGGCACACGAAATTCGCAATCCTTTGGCTGCGGTCAGTCAAGCCAACGAGTTAATGTTAGACAGTATGAAAGAAGACGAAGACGCTGCACCTTATTTGTCGTTGGTGAATATTATCGGGCATAATGTGAAACGCATTAACCGTATGGTGCAAGAAATTCAGGCAGTTAATCGCAGTGATAGAATGCAGGCTAAAAATATCCACATTCATCAATTTTTGCAGGAATTTTTGGCTGAATTTACACTCTCGCACCCTGACGCACAAGGCTGTTTGGACATTCGCACCGAATGCCCCGAAAATACGCATATTTATTTTGACGACAGCCATTTGCAGCAAATTTTGGATAATTTAATGAATAATGCGTGGAAGTATTGCGATAAAAGTCAATTTGCGATACAAATTGCTACGCGACTGCGGGAAGACAATAATGAGTTAATCATTGCGGTTGCCGACAATGGTCCTGGTATTCCGCCTGAAAATGTGGAACGCATTTTTGAACCGTTTTTTACCACCAGTGATGAGGGAACAGGTTTGGGGCTTTATGTGGCACAAAATTTAGCACAAGCCAACCATGCTGTGTTACGCTATCGTGCCACCTTGCGTAAATTTGAATTGATTGTGAAAGCAGAATTATTATGAGCGACCATAAAGTGCAATTTCAACACCCCGTGTTGGTGATTGATGACGAAGCCGATTTGCGAGCCTTATTGCAAATGTCTTTAAGCAAAATGGGTTTGCAGGTGGAAACCGCCGAGGGCGTGATTTCTGCCAAGAAAAAACTGTCGGAAAAAACCTACGATTTGGTTTTAACCGATATGAAAATGCCAGACGGCAACGGTTTGGAAGTGGTGGAATTTGTCGCCCAAAATTCTGACACGCCGATTGCGGTGATTACCGCCTTTGGCAACCCCAATCAAGCCGTGCAAGCGATGAAGTTGGGGGCATTTGATTATATTGCCAAGCCCGTAACGCTGGCACAATTACGCACTTTGGTGAAATCTGCCATCAATTTAGACGCACCACACCGCAAACATAAAAAAGAAGAAGTCAAAGCGGTGGTGAATATAGACGAAATGGCAAGCCCTGTTGCCCCTGCTAAATCCACACTCACCAAAGCCAAAACCGCATTAGCGAAAGCCAAAGCCGAAAAACTGCTTACAGAAAACGGCGACAAGCAGCCTGAAACCCCCGTACGCCAACGCTTACTGGGCAATTCCGAAATTATGGAAAATGTACGCAAATTGATTGCCAAATTAGCCAAATCCGATGTTTCGGTGTATATCACAGGCGAATCGGGCACAGGTAAAGAACAAGCCGCCAGAAGTATTCACGAACAATCCGCCCGCAACGCTGCCCCATTTATCGCCGTAAATTGCGGAGCCATTCCCGAAAACTTAATGGAAAGCGAATTTTTTGGCTATAAAAAAGGCAGTTTCACAGGAGCAGACGCTGACCGCGATGGCTTTTTTCAGGCAGCCCACAACGGTACGCTGTTTTTAGACGAAGTCGCCGATTTACCCTTGTCTATGCAGGTTAAATTATTGCGTGTCATTCAAGAAAAAGCAGTTCGCAAAATCGGCGAACACATAGAAACGCCCGTGAATGTACGCTTAATTTGTGCCACCCACAAAAACTTGGAACGCGAAGTAGAAACAGGCCGTTTTCGCCAAGACTTATATTACCGCTTGAATATCGTAACCCTGCAAATGCCGTCTTTACGCGATTTAGACTTGGACGATAAAGAATTTTTAATCAACGCACTCAAACAAAAAATCGCCGCCGACAGCAAAGTGTATATCCGCCCCGACGCTATGGACGCATTGAAAAAATACAGTTTTCCAGGCAATTTCCGCGAATTGGAAAACATTTTGGAACGCGCCATTGCTTTGTCGGCAGGCGAAGCCATTTCATCAGATGACTTACAACTTCGCCGCAGCAGCAACTTAATTGACGACAGCGAAACAGACGGCGATTCGGAACTGTTGCACGGTGCAGAATCTTTGGAAGACTATTTAGACCAAACCGAACGCAAACTGATTGAAGACGCACTCAAAAAAGCAAACGGCAACCGCACGAATGCCGCCAAATTATTGGGCATATCGTTTTATTCACTGAAAAACCATATGAATCGTTTGGGTATGTATTAAGTTATTTTCAGCCGTAGGGTGGGTTTCCAACCCACCAAAGCAACGCCAATAGGCGTTGTTTTTTATGTTTTTCAGGCAGCCTGAAAACTTTGTCAAACAGATACAGACAAAGGTTGCGATAAGGGAATCACAAAATCGTAATTATTGCGTTGTTTGGCTTGCCACAAGTCGTATCCTTCCTGTATGCCTAACCAAAATTTAGGGGTAGTATTGGGCAATAATTTAGACAAGCGAATAGCCATATCAGCCGTTACGGCTTGTTTGCCATTGATAATGCGTGAAAGCGTGGTGCGGGTTACACCCAATTTTTTTGCGGCTTCGGTGATGCTGGTATCGCCTAAATATTCTTTTAGAATTTCGCCTGCGTGGGCTGGGTTATACATTTCCATTTTTGATACTCCTAATGATAATCTTGGTAATCCACAATTTCGGTGTGTCCGTTTTCAATCTTAAAAGTTATACGCCAATTTTTATTTACTTTTATCGCATAATGATTTTTCAAATCGTGCGATAAGGGGTGCAAATCCCAGCCTGCAATATCCATTTGTTGCGGTGTTTCGGCGTAGTTAAGAGCGGTCAGTTGTAAGCGTAAGCGTTTGGCGTGCGTTGCCTGTATGCCTGATTTATCTCCCGTCTTAAAAAAACGCTCTAACCCTTTGTGCTTAAAACTTTTAATCATTGCTGTTACTGTTTAATCGTGTAGTCATACTATACAGTTTAGCAACGATTGTGTCAATGTTGAAAATCTTTCAGGCAGCCTGAAACTCAATCAACTTCTGATAAAAATGTTAGAATTCTCTCTTTTAAAATTCTTTCAGGCTGCCTGAAAACTTAAAACTATGGACAAAATTCTCATTCTTGACTTTGGCTCGCAGGTGAGCCAACTGATTGCACGGCGTGTGCGTGAAGCGAATGTTTATTGCGAAATGCACGCTTATGATTATTCGCTCGAACAAATTAAAGCCTTTAATCCTGTCGGCATTATTCTTTCTGGCGGACCTAATTCCGTGTATAACTCGGATTATCAAGCCGACCCAGAAATTCTCAATCTTGGCGTGCCTGTGTTGGGCATTTGCTATGGTATGCAGTGGATTGCTCATACATTAGGCGGAACAGTGGCTGCGGGCAATCAACGCGAATTTGGTTATGCGTCTGTTACGGTTGAAAAAAATGCTTTGACAGACGGCATTGCCGACAATAATCAATTAGATGTGTGGATGAGTCATGGCGATAAGGTTGTAGGGCTGCCTGAAAACTTTGTCTCCGTGGCTCATACGCCGTCTTGCCCTGTGGCGATTATGGAAAACGCCAACAAAAAAATCTACGGCGTGCAGTTTCACCCCGAAGTAACGCACACGCCACGCGGCAAGGATATTTTGAACCGCTTTGTGTTGGATATTTGTGGGGCGAAACCCGAATGGACAATGCCGAATTTTATCGAAGAAGCAGTCGCGAAAATCCGCCAAACGGTAGGCTCGGACGAAGTGATTTTGGGTTTATCAGGCGGCGTGGATTCTTCGGTTGCGGCGGCGTTGATTTATAAAGCAATCGGCAATCAACTCTCGTGCGTGTTTGTTGATCACGGTTTGTTGCGTTTGAATGAAGCACAAAATGTGCTGAATATGTTTTCAGGCAGCCTGTCTGCAAACATTATTCATATCAACGCCAAAGACCAATTTATGTCGAAATTACAAGGTGTTAGCGACCCTGAACAAAAACGCAAAATCATCGGCAAAGAATTTGTGGAAGTGTTTCAAGCAGAAGCCGCTAAACGCCAAAACGCCAAGTGGCTCGCACAAGGCACGATTTACCCTGATGTGATTGAGAGTGCGGGGGCAAAAACCAAAAAAGCCCATGCGATTAAATCGCACCACAATGTGGGGGGGCTGCCTGAAACCTTGCATTTGCAACTTTTAGAACCCTTACGCGATTTATTCAAAGACGAAGTGCGGCAATTAGGCGTAGCGTTAGGTTTGCCACGCGATATGGTGTATCGACACCCCTTCCCTGGTCCTGGTTTGGGCGTGCGAATTTTGGGCGAAGTGAAAATTGAATATGCTGACTTACTGCGTCGTGCGGACGATATTTTTATTCAAGAATTGCGAAACACCAAAGACGAAAACGGCGTGTCGTGGTATGACAAAACCAGCCAAGCGTTTGCGGTCTTTCTGCCTGTGAAATCAGTGGGCGTTATGGGCGATGGCAGAACTTACGATTATGTCGTGGCACTGCGTGCGGTGATTACCAACGACTTTATGACCGCTCACTGGGCAGAATTGCCGTATGACTTATTAGGCAGAGTGTCTAACCGCATTATCAACGAAATCGCAGGCATTAACCGCGTGGTCTATGACATATCAGGCAAACCGCCTGCTACGATTGAATGGGAGTAATTTTCAGGCAGCCTGAAAAACAAACACAAACTAATTATGGAAAACAAAAAAACAATCGGTATCAAACAAAAAGGGGCGGATAAGGTTGCTAAAATTCCTGTGAAAGTAGTGCCGCCGCAAAGCGTTCTGCCCAAGCCGTCTTGGATTCGTGCCAAGTTGCCAAGTTCTCAAAAGTATTTTGAAATCAAAAACATACTGCGAGAGCAAAAACTGCATACGGTGTGCGAAGAAGCACAGTGTCCGAATATTGGCGAGTGTTTTGGCAAAGGCACGGCAACCTTTATGATTATGGGCGATATTTGTACGCGTCGTTGTCCGTTTTGCGATGTGGGGCACGGTCGCCCCCTGCCTTTGGACGAACACGAGCCGCAGCATTTGGCTCAATCGGTTGCCACAATGAAACTTAAATATGTGGTGATTACTTCGGTTGATCGGGACGACTTAAAAGACGGCGGAGCAGAACATTTTGCTAATTGTATCAAAGCGTTACGACAAACTTCGCCCGATACACAAATCGAAATTTTGGTGCCTGATTTTCGTGGGCGTTTGGATTTGGCGTTAGATATTTTGGCAGAGAATCCGCCCGATGTGATGAATCATAATTTAGAAACCGCACCACGCTTATACAAACAAGCCAGACCAGGTGCGGATTATGCTCATTCCTTAAATTTATTGAAAAAATACAAAGCCTTGTGTCCTGATGTTTTGACGAAATCGGGCATTATGGTAGGCTTGGGCGAAACCGATGATGAAGTGCTGCAAGTCATGCAGGATATGCGAGTGCATAATGTCGATATGCTCACCATCGGGCAGTATTTGCAACCGACAAACAGCCACTTGGCAGTGGCACGCTATGTTACGCCCGAAATGTTTGCTTATTACAAACAACAAGCACAACAAATGGGCTTTAAAAACGCCGCCGTAGGGGCAATGGTGCGGTCAAGTTATCATGCGGATAGGCAGGCAAGTGGGGTTGTTGATAAGGAGTAAGCCTGTGTCGTTAATGAATTTTCAGGCAGCCTGAATGAGATTTTTTAATTAAGGAATAAATAAAATGTATGAAAAATATCAATTATTAACAGCGGAAAGTATTACCTTAATAATTGGATTATATTTTTTAATTCGTTGTTGGTTTGGTTTTAAGAAAAAACCTGATATGCGTATTGATGAAATTCCTGATGAATGGGTAAGAAATCGCTGTCGTAATACAGAAAAAATGCAAAAATATTTTTCATTAGTGGGTTGTGTTTTAGGTGCTTTATTAACATTGATTTCTTTATTTTATATATTACATACTTGTTTTTTTACTATTCCACAAGAAACAAAAGCAATGTTTAATAGTGGTTGGATTACATTACCATTATTCCTTTCTTTATTATTTGCTATTCTAACATTATCAGGTTATAACCTAACTTCTGATAATAAAGTTATATATAAACATTATAAGAAATTTAATTTTCAACATTTAGCAGATTGGTCAGATAATGGAAAAGATTACGAAGGATTTCAGGCTGGTCTGTTTATAGGAAGTAGAATAAAAGGGTATCAATGGATCTCTATTAGTAGTTTGCTTTTATTGTATCTTTCTATAAGTTTATTTTTTATATCTTTGTTAGATATAAAATCGGGTTATGCCTATTATTTGACTATTTGCGAATTGGTATTTTAATGAATTTTTTTCAGGCAGCCTGAAAGCCCTTGTCGTCATTGCGAGCGTTAAGCGAAGCAATCTCCGAATAAATTGTCGCAAGACAATTTATTCAGGTGGCGTAAGTCATAATAACGGCAATGCAAAAATGATTTTCAGGCTGCCTGAAAAAGTTTTTTAATTAAGGAATAAATAAAATGTATGAAAAATATCAATTATTAACAGCGGAAAGCATTACTTTAATTATTGGATTATATTTTTTAATTCGTTGTTGGTTTGGTTTTAAGAAAAAACCTGATATGCGTATT
>JAFWTP010000225.1 GCA_017518845.1 Neisseriaceae bacterium | reverse complement strand
CTGTGCTAACGATTAAGACGCAAAACTTATTACAAGTTTTGTTCAGCACGGCAATCTATAAAATATCTTTGGTAAGAAACTTCATCGGGATTACCGTCTGCGTAGGATTGAATTTTTAAAGCGAACTTCCTACGGTCTTTGACAATATGCCGTTTTTACATTGCTATAAAAACGACACCCCTATATTCAGGCTGCCTGAAAACTTTTCAGGCAGCCTGAAAAAACTTACTTAACTCCGGCAGTTGCCACATCAACCGCAACGCCCAAACCCATTGTGCTGGATACGGCAATGCGTTTAATGTATTGACCTTTTGACGCGGCAGGTTTGGCTTTTTGCAAAGCGTCTAACAATGCGTCAAAGTTTTCACGCAAAGCGGCTTCGTCAAAAGATGCACGACCAATCGTGGCGTGAATAATACCTGCTTTGTCGGTGCGATATTGCACTTGACCTGCTTTGGCGTTTTTCACGGCTTCTGCCACATTCGGTGTTACGGTGCCCACTTTGGGGTTAGGCATTAAACCACGCGGACCCAAAATCGTACCTAATTGACCCACAATACGCATTGCGTCAGGGGACGCAATCACCACATCAAAGTCTAACTGACCGCCTTTAACGGATTCAGCCAAATCTTCAAAGCCCACAATATCCGCACCAGCGGCTTTGGCGGCTTCGACATTCGCACCTTGTGTAAATACCGCAACGCGTACGGTTTTACCTGTGCCTTTTGGCAGAACCACAGAACCACGCACCACTTGGTCTGATTTGCGTGGATCAACGCCCAAATTCACAGAAACATCGATGGATTCATCGAATTTAGCGGTAGCGGCTTTTTTCACCAAGCCTAATGCTTCGTTGATTTCATACAATTTATTACGGTCGAAACCTTCACGCAAGGCTTTGATTCGTTTAGAAACTTTTGCCATTTACACGCCCTCCGTTTCAATACCCATAGAACGAGCAGAACCCGCAATAATACGCACCGCCGCGTCCAAATCAGCCGCAGTTAAGTCAGGCTCTTTGGTTTTGGCGATTTCTTCTAATTGAGCACGCGTTACTTTACCCACTTTATCGGTGTGTGGGCGTGGGCTACCTTTTTGAATACCCGCCGCTTTTTTGAGCAACACAGTTGCAGGCGGTGTTTTCATCACAAAGGTAAAGGATTTGTCCGCGAACGCTGTAATCACCACAGGCACAGGCAAACCTGGCTCCATACCTTGTGTGGCAGCATTAAACGCCTTACAAAATTCCATAATATTTAAGCCCCTTTGACCCAAAGCAGGACCAACAGGCGGCGAAGGATTTGCTTTTCCCGCAGGAATTTGCAATTTGATATAACCGACAATTTTCTTTGCCATTTTAATATAGCTCCAAAAGTTACGGGTAAAAACGCATGAAGATAACTTCACGCTCCCCAAAAAATGAACCTGCGATTGTATAATAGAAAAAAAATTTTGGCAAGAGATAATATGAATATATTTTTAAAAAGATTTTTCAGGCTGCCTGAAACCTTTGCAAAATGCCATTTATGTTGAAATAACAGGCAATCCATTATAGGGTGGGCGTGTCAGCCCACCATTTGCCCGACAGGGCAAAATAAATAATTTCTATTATAAATCAAATTATTATTAAGCCTGCGGCTTAACGGTGGGACTGACACGCCCACCCTACGGCAGGTTGATTTTTTCGTTTCAAAGCGAATTTTGTAAAGGTTTCAGGCTGCCTGAAATAGCATAAGGCAAGTCGTGCGTGAAGTTAAAAATCAATTTTTAGAAGTTCCACTTATACTTTGGGCGGATATTCAAAAATTTTTGATTTATCAATATATTGTTCATCATACAAAACCCGTGCGTGATTTGTTTTGATGATTTGCGATTCTATCACTGTGCCACTATTTTTTTCCACACACTCTCGCCACACTTCACCGCAACGAAAATAAACACCATTTTCGCGAACAAAATGCTCATTGCGGCTGTCAATATGATATGCCACATCTAATGGTTTTTCACGACGCAATTCTGCATTCAGATACTCGCCATCGCTGTTAATCATCAACTGAAAAGTTTGGTTTGTATTATTTTTAAAACGATAATCTATATAGTTATAACTGATACTCGTTCCCACGCCAAACGGCACTTGCCGTCCAAAATCAGGGAACAAATCAACCGCGTCATGGTGGTGGTGTTCGATAATTTCAAGCGGAGAATGCAAAACCAGCCAGTGAATTAAATTGCTTAACTGACACAACCCGCCGCCAATCGCACAATCAGGTTGCCCTTTTCTAATCATCAGCCCAAGTTTATAACCCTTGCGTGCCGAAGTTTTCCTCACCAAGTGCCATAAAGAAAACACTTCATGCGGACGAATCAGTATGCCAGAAATTTTGGGTGTCGCCAGTGCCAAATTAACCGCCTTATTTTCTTGCAACGCCATATCCACACCGCCCAACTGACGGCGAATCAAAGATTGATGCCGATAAAGCAGCACAGGCAACATTTCTTGCGAATAATGGCGACAAAAGCGTTGCGTACTCAAAAAATCCCGCAACCGCCTGACAGCACAGCATTTGGCAACCGAGATTTCATAACACAACGGCGAAATCTCACAAAACAGTTTTCGTTTTTTCATGATTGAAACTGGGATTATGATTTGGTGTGATGCTTATTTTAACGCAAACGAAAAACTTTCCAAAAGTATAAGTCAAACAACTTCAAAATTAAAATTCGTTGGCTCGCCGCCTGTTTTACTTTTGAATTTGTTTGACTATTATAACCAACACAGCAAGGCTTATCTATTGACAATAAAAGATTTTTCAGGCTGCCTGAACATACAACATTTGTTTAACCACAGCCAAAAGTGATATAATATATTTCCT
>JAFWTP010000224.1 GCA_017518845.1 Neisseriaceae bacterium | reverse complement strand
GCAATATGGCGTTTAATGGTGCGAAGTCCTTTTCCGCTTAATTGTGATAATTCTTCGGTGGTGATTTTGGGATTTTGACGGATTTGCTCAATAATCCAAATATCTAAATCACTGTCTTGGGTGTCATTTTTGAGGGCTTGGGTGCCATCTTGGGTGCCATTTTGGGGGGCTTGAGTGCCATTTTGGGTGCCATTTGCACCGTCTTGGGTATCATTTTGGGTATCTTGGGTAGTCGCTTGGATAGTTTTGTTTATTGTGTCATTTATTGTGTCATTTTGACTATCTTGGGTAGTGCCTTTGGGAACAACATTGCCGTTTTCATCAAATTCTATTTCAAATGCAAACGGAATAGAAACACGCAGGAAAAAATCTAAAAATTCAAAAATATTTTTGCCATAACGCTCTGTAATCATCGGCACGCCGTAGCCTGTTTGTTCCATTAAATCCAAACGAATAAAAAGCCGTGCTAATTCCTCATTCACTGGTTTGGATACGCCACGAAAAAAATCATCTTGCGACAGGTTTTCAGGCAGCCCACCTGTGGAAATAATTTCCATTCTGTTGCTGTAAATATAAATCGCAGGCGGTGTGCCGTCTATCCAGTTGTTGTGTAAGCAGGCGTTAAACCAAGTTTCGCGAAAGGCATCGCGGTCAAACAAGGGCGTATCCACTCGCTCACCTTTATTAAAATGGGTGCGTGTTTCGTTAATCACATCAGCACAATAATCAAAGGCTTGTTTCATCGCCACAACAAGGCATTTTTCGCCATATTCATTGCGTGAAATAATGCCGCCAGCCTTGCTTTTGCCTTTGAAACGCACTACTTTTATGGAAACTTCGTTTTTATCTGCCAAAAGTTCTGCCATTTTGTTGAACTCTCCGCTAATAGTGAGCAGATGAAAATTTTCGGCAAATGTTTTTTCGTTAATTGTGAAACCTTTTTCAACAAGCAATAATTTAAGATATTGAAAAGTCAAGTTTTTTTGCCGTGTGGGTATTTCGGTGATTTTGTTTTTTAAATTTAAAAATTTATTATGCGTGGTCTCAATTTGCTTTTCACTCATCGCTCTGCTTGTTGAACCCGAACGCACAAAACAACCTTGCGAACTTCTGCCGTATTTTTTGATATAAAACAAGGCATTGCCTTTTTGCACTTTTATTTCAATAATGTGCTTGTTATCAATATATTTTGTGCCAAGTTCTATAAATTGCCGTGCGTCAGGCATAATTTGGTCGTCAATGATGTCGGCAATTTTTTTTAAGTTGTCGTCTAAATTTTCCACGCCGCAAATGGTGCTGTTATCTTCAACGCCAATAAAAACCGTGCCGCCGTTTGTGTTCAAAAAGGCAACGATTTCTTTGGGTAGGCTGTCGTTTAGTTTTTGTTTTAATTCGACTTTTTCGCTTTCTGTGAAAATCGGCTGTTGGGTCATTGTTTATCCTTTAATTGCCTTTCAGGCTGCCTGAAAGGTTTTTATGCTGCTTCTAATTCGTCTTCATAAATAGCGGTTTTAATTTCGTCTATGGTATTGATAAATATATCAAAACCGTCATCGTTGCCTGTGCTGAATATTTGGTTTAGATTAAACGGAATATCCATAAAGTTAAACGGTTCGTTTTGCAAGGTGTGGGTTAAATCTTCTAACTCGTCAATGCCGTTTTGTTCATATTTATCAATGAGTTTTTGTAAAACTTCTCGTGCTTGCCCTGTGAATTTATCCAAAATTTTGCCTGCTTTTTTGGCTCGCTCGCTGCGTGATAAGGCGTTTGCCCCATAAGCCAAAGAAATTAAAATATCAAATTCGTCCATATCTTTGAATTGGTTGTATTTTTTGATTTCTTCAATTAAAATTCCTTTACTTTCAAGAAGTTGTAAAAATTCGCTTTTGTTTTTTGCGTTTTTCCAGTCGTTTAAAAAATCTTTTAAATCAGGATATTTTCCACAAAAATTCGTGCGTGTGTAATCGGTGAAGTTGGTGCTAATCAGTTTGCCATTCGCATCTAAAATGTATTCCATTTCAGAATCCATCGTAACTTCTACACCATTGACATTGATTTTTCTTTGAGAAGCGTCTAATTGGGGACGGCGTTTTTGTGGAGGAAATGTTGGATTATCATCTATTTCCTTGTCAATATCAGGAAAATAACGCATCGCATCACCTTTAAAATCTAAAACAGTGAAATAGGTTTTGCCGTACTCTTCGTCAATGCGTGTACCACGCCCTATCATTTGCTTAAATTCGCTGATTGAACCCACAGAACAGTTGAACACAATGACTTTGGCTAATTTGCTATCTACGCCTGTTCGCATTAAATCAGAAGTAGTGGCAATAATCGGCATTAAGTTGCGTTCGGAAACAGAGTTGAATTTGTCTAAATTGGCTTGTGCATTGTTTTCGTTGCTGGTAATGCGAACCACATATTCGCCATTGTATTCTGCTTGTAAGTCGCTGTTTTCATTACCTAAACAATCTCGCATTTTGGCGGCTGCATCTTGGTTTTCGCAAAAAACAATGGTGCGTGCCAAACGGTCGTTTAGACGATATTTCAAAAAATCGCTAATGGTTTTAGCAATTATTTGTGTGCGTTCATCAATGATAATTTCACGATCAAAATCGTGAGTGATATATTCATTTTTATCAAGTAAAACGCCGTCTTTATCTGTTTTT
>JAFWTP010000223.1 GCA_017518845.1 Neisseriaceae bacterium | reverse complement strand
TATTGGATAGGCACAATCGGCAAAGCGGCAGACGACGCAGACGGCACCGATTTTGCCGCCATTGCAGACGGCTTTGTGTCGATTACGCCTTTAACGGTTGATTTAAGCGATAAAACCGCCCTAAATCCTTTGCGTGATGTGTTTTCACATTTTCAGGCAGCCTGACCTATTCTCTTGTTTTTTGGCATTGCGATAAAAACTCTGCCACGCATTCGTATTGCACAGATGACGCATTGATTTGATTGATATGTTGCCGACAAATTTCGCCATTTGGTAAATCGGCAAGATATTTGGCAATGTGTTTGCGGGCAATTTTCACGCCGTGTTCTTCGCCGTAAAAATTGTATAACATATTTAAATGTTGCAAAATGGCTTGTTTTTTTGTTGAAAAATCAACGGTTTTTGTGCTGCCTGAAAGATAATGATTGATTTCGGCAAACAGCCAAGGAGAACCGATTGCCGCACGCCCAATCATCACGCCGTCTGCTCGTGTTTCTTCTAATACTTGGGCGGCTTTTTGTGGCGAATCAATATCGCCATTGACCCACACAGGCAAAGAAATGGCTTTTTTTACCTTGCCAATTAAATCGTATTGGGCGTGTCCTTGAAACATTTGTGTGCGACTTCTGCCGTGAATAGCGATTGCACAAATCCCCGATTTTTCTGCAATTTCGGCGATTTTAAGCACATTTAAGTGCAAATCGTCCCAACCTAAACGGGTTTTGAGTGTTACAGGAATAGCCACACTTTGCACCACTGTTGCCAAAATTTCTGCCACTAATGCTTCGTTTTTCATCAACGCACTGCCTGCTTCGCGTTTGCATACTTTTTTGGCTGGACAGCCCATATTGATGTCAATTATATCTACGCCCAAACCTTGATAATACACAGCCGATTGAGCCATTTGTTCGGGTTCAACGCCTACAATTTGTACCACAATTGGCTGTGTTTCGCCTGAAAAATCAATGCGGTTACGGGTTTTTCGAGTATGTCGTAATGCAGGATCGCCCGAAATCATTTCGCCCACAGTCAAACCGCAACCAAACTGTCGGCATAAACGCCGCATAGGGTTGTCTGACAAACCTGCCATAGGGGCTAACGCAGTAGGCGAAGAAAGTTCAAAATGGGCAATTTTCATTATTCAGGCTGCCTGAAAGAAATTTAATTTACATTTTAATTTAAATAAACAAACGGATTTGCTCACTCCTAACGGAGTTCGCCTGATTTTTTGATATTGATAAAATATCGTAAGCATCGTTAGATGCGAACAAATCCGTTTGTTTAAAAATAAAACCGATTGTTTGCTTATTTTATTTAATATTTTTTTAATTTTATAAGTTTTTCCATAGTTGTTTCGTATTGATAACCTAAATGACTTTTAACAAAAGGTTCAGCAAAATAAGGGGTTACTAAAATAAAAAAAGCCATAATAATAGAAAAAAACATTGCTACAATCAATTTTATAATATTTATTTCCCATTTTGTTTGTTCAAAATATTTACCGTCTTTTGGAAATTTAATAAACAAAAAAACACATATTTCTATTAAATTAAACAAAGCAAACCATAATAATGGGGAAAATAAACTAAAAAAAGCATATTCTTCTATTGGATGTGCGTCCCCAAAATTAGCCATACCACCTATAAAAATTGACAATATAATACTTAAAAAACAAGCAAATTGAAACACAAATAAACACAAACAAACCACTTTATTGGTAAAATTACCAATGAAATTATAATAATTAAACAGAGAAACAGACGGAAATATTTGCCATTTGAAATTATTTTTAATATAATTTATTTGAAATTTAAATATCTTCTTAATATAAGAATAAAAAACAACCAATACAAAAATAAGAAATATTAACAATAAAAAAATAATATAACTCATTTCATGAAAATCATTAACAGCAGATACAAAAATATATTGAATATAACCAATATAAAAAAGAAAAGCAAACGGAATAGGAGCGAAAAGATGAATGGCAGACGGAAATCTATATTTTTTTTCTACCCAAAAATTAGTTAGAAATTTAACTAAAAAACAAGATACAGCAAAAATAAAAAAATGTTTTATATTAACAAATAACGAAGCACAAAAAGTAATAGCAGTGAAAACAATTAAAGTTAAATCACTGACAATAACGCTTTTTTTAATTGCTTTAAATTGCTGATACGATATGTGTTCTTGCATTTTTTCTCGTATAAAATCAATCAGTTATTTATCTTTCAGGCAGCCTGAAACTTAACTAAAAAACGGATTACCGCCTTTCATTTCAATCGCTTGTGCATAAGTTGGCACTTCCCCTTTGGGCAGGGCTTCGCTTAAAATATGAATATGCTCCACTTTGCATTGTGCCATTAAATCTAAAAAATCCTGAACAATCAAAGGGATTTCTTCTTCTGGCGTTAAAAAATGACGAAACACCAATGGCGGCAAAGGGTTGGGTTCAATCGGGTGAAAAATAAACAGCAAACTGCCGCCGTCTTCTGCGGCAATCACCACACCCACGCGTGGATATTGCAGGCGAATAGAACGCACGGCATTGGCAGTAAAAATATCCAAAGCCATTCGGCGGCGTTGTGCATTGCCTTGTTGCAGTGCCGCAATCGGCAAATCGGCAGACATGGGATTGGCAAAAACGGTAATTTCTTGATTATTCAATAATTCTTGCCACACTTGCATTAGGGGCAAAGCGGCTTTGCCCAAAGGCTTGCCTGCCATGTCGCTTAATTCTTGTCCGCCATAACACAGGGCATACAGCATAAGCACTTGCTGCCCCTTATCGTAACAAACAGGCAATGCATTGATTTTATTAGCAAACTCTTCGGCATTCGCCAATGAGCGTTTGGCATCAAACCAATCTTCGGCAGTTATTTCGGCTAATTGTTGCGAGCCAATCAATTTCGGTAAAAAATGGGCATTTTTGATAATATCTAATTGATTATATTCAATCAGTTTGCTTTGAATATCTGCCACAGGAATGGCATTATTCAGGCAGCCTTGCTGATTTGCCCCAATCACAGCGGCAACAGGAAAGGCAAGCCATTGAATTTCATCATTATTTTGTGGCGATAAAGCCTTGCACAAATATTGCCACAACAAGCGATATTGGGCAGGATTTTTCACCATTGCCATTGCCACAGACAAAGACAGCGTGTGCCGCTCGTGCAATGCTTGCACAATTTCTGCCAACAACTGCCCCGCCGCTAATTTGCTTTGGGCTTGGGTTTTGGGGTGCAAAATATCCGCCGCATAACGCAACAGTTCGTTTTTATTGGGCGTGTCAGGATACGGACGCGTATCGGGAATGGATAAAATCAATTCGGTGTTCATTTGTGTTCAAAAAAGTTTCAGGCTGCCTGAAAATCATCAAAAAGGCGTATTTTACTCAATATCCGATATAAAACAAAACCGTTATCTATTTTCAGGCAGCCTGAAAACAGATACTCGTTTTTTGTATAAATAATGATATAATTCTTCGCTTAAAAAGATTGATTATTTGAAAGAAAATGCGATGACACAAACTTTCATTAACGACAACCAACACCCTGTTTCTTGGGCAAAAATTCTGTTTCCTTTGCTGATTGTGTTGCTTTTGGCAGCATGCAATCGTGAAGCCCACAACAATTTCAAAAACCCTGATGCGGCAGAGAATACGCCTGTTGTGGTTCAAACGCCTGAACAATCGCTTGACGAGCAATATGCTGAAAAAAATCGCCAATGGTTAGTAGAAAATGGCAAGCAAGACGGCGTTCAAACCACTGCGTCTGGTTTGCAATATGTGGTGAAAAAAGAAGGAGACGGCAAGCAGCCCACGATTAACGATATTGTCAGCGTGAAATACACAGGCAAATTGATTGACGGCACGGTGTTTGACAGCACTGAACAAAACGACAATATGCCCGCGATATTCCCCTTGGCAGGGGTTATTCAAGGCTGGCAGGAAGGTTTGCAGTTGATGAAAGAAGGTTCGGAATATACCTTATTCTTACCTGCGGCATTGGCTTATGGCGAACAGCCTGTGGGCGATATTCCTGCCAATTCCACTTTGGTGTTTGATGTAGAATTGGTTAAAGTGATGAGCGAAGAAGAAGCCTTGGCGGAAATTGAAAAACTGAAAGCACAACAAGCGGCGGCTGGAAATCAATCTACTGAACAACCTGTTCAACCATAAAATTTATTCTAATTACAGAGCGTGGGCGTTGCCCACGCTTTATTTTAGGCTGAAACCTTTGCAAAACCCAATTTGAAACAAAAAAATCGTCCGTTATGGGGTGGGCTGGAATGCCCACCCTATAATATTTGCATTTATTATATAGATAAATAGGTTTTGCAAAAGTTTCAGGCTGCCTGAAAAAAATGGCTCATTGCTCATTACCAACTGACTGCCCCAACAAGGCACGAATCTTTGGCAAAGCCGCTTTGGCGGCTTGTTCGCCTGCTCTAATCGCCGCTTCTTTGTGTTCAAAGCCGCCTGTGCTACCCAAACTCAACACATCGGGTTTAATCACCACATCGGCTTTGGAAAGTTCTTCGTTTAAGGCGTGTAGCGTCATAATTCGCACGCTTTGACCCAAAGACGCAATCAAGCCTTTTTTGGTGTGTGCTTGGGGGCGGGCGGAAATATCGACCGCAATCACAATATCTGCCCCCATTTTGCGTGCGGCACTCACAGGCACAGGTTGCGACAAACCGCCGTCTGCATAGCGTCTGCCGTCAATTTCCACAGGGCGAAAAATCGTGGGAATACTGGACGAAGCACGCACCGCCTGCCCTGTGTTACCGTGATTAAACGCCACTGCCTGACCGTTTTCAAAATCGGTTGCCACTGCCGCAAACGGTATGGGAAAGTGCTGAATGGGCTTATCACCCACTTTTTGATTGATATAATCCTGCAATTTCTGCCCGACAATTAAGCCTTTTGTGGAAAGGCGAAAATCTGCCACATCGCTTTTGTCAAGGTGTTCCGACTCCGAAATTAATTCATCGGGCGACATACCAGACGCATACAAACTGCCGACAACCGCCCCAGCACTGGTGCCTGTAACCATATGCACAGGAATACCCGCGTCCGTCAAGGCTTTCAACACGCCAATATGAGCAAAGCCTTTGGACGCACCGCCGCCCAATGCCACAGCAACGCGTTTTTGCTGTTTGGGAGCGGTTTGAATGCTGCTTTCTGTGGCTTGATTTTCAGGCGAAATCACAGGCGTTTTGGTGCTGCTACACGCTGTCAGAGCAATGATTAACATCAATGCCGAAAGATTTTTTTTGAGATTATTCATCATTTTTTCTCGTGAAGAATAGATTAAAGCGAGTGATTGTAGCCGATTTGTGCTTAATATTTGGTTAAATTTATTCTCGATACGGATTTTTTTTATAAAACTGCACCACTTTTTCTGTTTCAGGCTGCCTGAACCGTTTTATGGCGTGGGCGTAGATGATTTCTAATGATATATTTTTTAGGCTACCTGAAAATATTTGAATAATTTTTTGTTCATCAATATCATTATTTAAGCCTAATGTTTTTATATCGTTAATTAAGGCGTTGGAGGTTTCATAAGTTAGCGTATAGTTTTCGCTATCTACTACTGTATCTGTCCAGTTGTTATGCTGAATTATATCGCCCAAATCGTGCATATCAAGTATGTTTTGTTTGAATAAATCAGGATTTTCTTTTAAAGTTTGATTGCCTGCTGTGCAAAAAAACAAAACGCCATTTTCTTCGGTATAATCTCCCCATTGTTGCAATGATTGTTCGCTATATAATGGCATATTTGCCCATATACAATCGTAATAATTTTTTTGAATATGTTCAGGCTGCCTGAAAATATTGATTGACTTATTTTTTATTCTTTGCAATAAGTTTTGTTGCGATTTAATATACGCCATTTCTTGGGCGATTTTGTCTTCGTTATTTTCTAAATAATCTATTTCGGCATTCGGACAGATTTTTTTTAATACCTCACGGCTCGCACCGCCGTCCGTACCAATACACAAAATACGATGAGGCATGCATTTGAGATACGCCATACCCTGCCCCATTTTTTCGGCAAAAATTTGATGAAGAGAATAATCTTGCATAATCATAGACTTACTTTAATTAAAAATCTTTTTCAGGCTGCCTGAAAATAAGGTTTATTTGCACGCAGTGCAAATCTTTATTTACGAAGTAAATAAAGGATTACGAAGTAATCAAACCGAAATTTAGGCGAAGCCAAAACTATATTTACGCCAAAATTCGACTAATTTTTCCGCACACGCCAAATCTTCGCTGACAAAGGGCATATGGGCACTGTGGGCAAAATTTTGCCACGCACTTTCTGCAATATTGTGGTGCAAATATTCGCCCATTGCTGGCGGTGTTACGCGGTCTCGTTTCCCTGTGATAATCAGCGTAGGTATTTGAATTTTCGGTAAATAATTTCGTAAATCGGTTTCTACTACGGCTTGTTGCGATGAGTATAACACTTGTTTTTCAGGCTGCCTGAACGCGATAATTTTATCTGCTAAACGGTTAAATTGTGGCATTTTTTGCGTATTCGCCAAAGCATTTAAGGCGAAAAATTGTTTCAGGCTGCCTGAATAATCCGTAGAAAAGCGTTGCGGATAGCCTTGCCAGTTGTGCGTAGGCATGCCGATTGCGTAATCGTCTGCTTGGGCAAAGCGTGCAAACGAACAGCACAAAGTGAGCGTAGCCACTTTTTCAGGCTGCCTTTGGGCAATTTCCAACGCCACAACGCCGCCTAATGACCAGCCGAATAAATGCACTTTTCCCTGCCATTTTTCTGTCGCAATATCCGCCGCTTGCGATAAAATAAATTCGTGTGCCACACCGTCATAGCCCATTAAATCTATCGCTTGTGCGTTAAATGGTTGTAATAACGGCAAAAAATCGGCAAATACTTGATGATTCACCCCCCAGCCGTGCAGTAAAATAGCGTGATTGCTCATAATGAAAATTTTGAATCTAATTAAAAATTTGTCTTTGCCAAACTGTCCATTATGCCACGAAACCGCCGAAAAAAACGGTTTATGTAGGGCATGCTGGGCGGATATTTTGTGTCTGCAAGAAACTCGCCCCGTCTGCCCCGTATGTGCCGAACCGAATGCAAACGGCGAAGTGTGCGGTGCGTGTTTGAAAAATCCGCCGCAGTTTGACGCTTTATACGCCGTTTTTCGCTATCAACAGCCCTTAATCACGCTGTTA
Organism: Neisseriaceae bacterium; assembly: GCA_017518845.1. Taxonomy (GTDB): domain Bacteria; phylum Pseudomonadota; class Gammaproteobacteria; order Burkholderiales; family Neisseriaceae; genus RGIG9985. Next base: position 2,535 of record JAFWTP010000223.1, on the reverse strand, counting down.
CAGCACTGGAAATACCACGCCGCCCTGCCCTATTCTGGCACGATTGCGGCGTTGATGAAATTAGTTGTCCCCAAACTGCCGCCGTCATCATCGTTTAACAGCGTTTTAGCCGTGCCGCCGTCTTCGCAACGCTTAATTGAACACGGTTTTGACCACACCGCTGTATTAGGCAAAAGCATGGCACAGGCTTTGAATATCCCATTGATTTCGCCGAAAAAAATTCACCGCCAGCACCGCGTCCCGCAAGCGTCTTTAAACCGCAAACAACGAATGAGTAATCTTAAAAACAGTTTCAGCGTGCATGGCAATGTGGCGGATAAACACATTCTGTTAATAGACGATGTTGCCACAACAGGCAGCACCTTAAACGAACTTTCAGGCTGCCTGAAAAAAAATGGTGCCAAAGCGGTGTCTGCCGTTGTATTATCGCGGCGGTATAAAGATGAAAGATGAATGATGTTTCACATTGTTTTATTTGAACCCGAAATTCCGCAGAATACAGGCAATATTATTCGCTTGTGTTCTAATACAGGCAATACACTGCACTTGGTGAAGCCTTTGGGTTTTCCTTTGGATTCTGCCAAAATGCGGCGAGCAGGTTTGGATTACCACGAAACCGCCAATATAGAAGTACATGAAAACTGGGCAGAATGTTGTGCAGCCTTGAATGGCAAACGCTTTTTTTTAATGACTACCAAAGGCACAACGCGTTTTGATACGCTACAATTTCTGCCCGATGATGTGTTTGTATTTGGCCCTGAAACGCGTGGTTTGCCTGCCGAAATATTAGCAAAATATCCAGAAAATCAAAAATTGCGTCTGCCTATGCTGCCTGAAAATCGCAGTATGAATTTATCGAATACCGTTGCCATTACTGTGTTTGAAGCATGGCGGCAGAATGGTTTTATCAACGGCATATAAAATAATTAAAAACAAGCATAAAAAGTGCTACAATGCAAGCGAAATACTGATTTTTTTACAAGGTATGACAAAAATGATACACAACGCTCACAAAACACGCACATACGGCTTGGTTATGGTCGGTGTTGCGTCCTTTTTCTTGGGCTTGTTTTTATCTCCCAATTACGCCAACGCACGCAGCAACAGCCCTATGGTACAAGAAGGCACAGCGTCTTGGTATGGCGGCAAATTTCACGGCAGAAAAACCGCATCAGGCGAACGCTTTAATACTTACGACTTAACCGCCGCTCACCGCACTTTACCGATGAATACATTAGTGAAAGTAACCAATTTATCCAATGGCAAAAGCGTGGTGGTTCGCATTAACGACAGGGGACCTTATGTGGGCAAACGGGTGATTGACTTATCCTACTCCGCCGCCAATGAATTGGGCTTTGTCAAACGCGGCGTTGCCAAAGTAAGATTAGAACGCATACCACGAACCAAACCGCAACTGATTGAAGAAAATCCCAATCCAGAAGTTTATACGGTTATGGAAGCCCAAGACCCTGCGATTGAAAATGCGGTTATTCAAGTTATTCAAGAAATCGACCCTGCTCCTGTACAGCCAGTCGAACAAGAAACACCGCCCAATTTAACGGGAACATAATACACAAAAAAGCATTGGTAGTTGCCAATGCTTTTTTATTACTTGGATTTTCAGGCTACCTGAAACCTTTGTAAAACTCAATCTAAAACAAAAAAGCGTTCGTTATATGCTTAAAATAGGTTTTGCAAAAGTTTCAGGCAGCCTGAAACTGCTTTATTTAACCACAAAACCACTGTCAGGCGTTAAAAACAAACTGCCGTCTTTACCTGAAAAATCAATTACCGTGCATTGTTCTTGTGATGATTTGTGCGGCACGGCACACACTTCCAATGCGGGCGTATCGCCTGGTGGCAAATAAGTGATTTTATGCGTCTCTCCTTTCGACAATGCCACCCTACCCGTTTCTTTCACTGCCACAATTTCAGGACGAAACGCCGTTTGTTCATACTGCATACGATATTCACGATGTTTTAACACCAACACGCAAGGCGACAATGCCGTAAAAGACAAAACAATGCCTTGTGGCGACCTTGCTTCATCAGCAACACGCACCAGTGCCGTTGGCGTTTGCTCCACAGACACACACGCACTTACGGCAAGCAAAGATAAAAATAACACAGGTTTCATGACAAACTCCCAAGAATTTCTGCACATATTGACATTATATAATCAATGCAAATAATCAGATTTCCCAAATTTATTCAGGCAGCCTGAAACCTTTGCAAAACTCAATCTAAAACAAAAAAAGAGTTTGTTATAGGGTGGGCATTCTTGCCCACCAACAACGCCGATAGGTGTTGATTATTTATTGATATTTAAGAAAATTCCACCCTATCGGGCGGTTGGTGGGCAGGAATACCCACCCTATAAAATTTGCATTTCTTATATAGAGAAATAGGTTTTGCAAAGGTTTCAGCCTGAAAAAAATGTTATTCGGGCGTAAAATAGGCGATTATTTTTAGGTTAAATAACTATGGACTCGTTTAAACTTTATGACACCGAATTTTCATCACGATTATTATTAG
>JAFWTP010000222.1 GCA_017518845.1 Neisseriaceae bacterium | reverse complement strand
TGAAACAAAAAAGCGTTCGTTATAGGGTGGGCATTCTTGCCCACCGTCAAACCGCAGGTTTGATAACAATTTGATTTATAATAAAAATTGCCTATTTTGCCCTATCGGGCAAATGGTGGGCAGGAATGCCCACCCTATAACATTTACATTTGTTGTATGCTTAAAATAAGTTTTGCAAAGGTTTCAGGCTGCCTAAAAAAAAGATATGTTTTTGAAAAACATATCTTTTTTGTTGCGTTATGCGTGCATTAAATTCACGCGTTCAACTTCTTCTTTTGCTCCCAAAATCACCGCAACGCGTTGGTGTAAGCCTGTGGGTTGTATGTCTAAAATGTTTTGTTTGGCGTTAGACGACAAACCGCCTGCTTCTTCAATCAGCAAAGACATGGGGTTGGCTTCGTACATGAGCCGCAGTTTGCCAGGTTTCGTTAAATCTCTTTTATCGAACGGATACATAAACACACCGCCGCGTGTCAGAATGCGGTGTACTTCGGCAACCATGCTGGCAACCCAACGCATATTGTAATTTTTGCCACGCACGCCGTCAATGCCAGCCAAGAGTTCCGCAATATATGTTTGCATCGGAGTTTCCCAGTGGCGTTGGTTGGACATATTGATGGCAAATTCGGCGGTTGTTTCAGGCAGCCTAAACATATCTTTGGTTAAGATAAATTCGCCATGATTATTCAGCGTAAAGCCAAATACGCCGTGTTTGGCGGTGAAAACGAGTTGCGTTTGCACGCCGTATAAAACATAACCTGCCGCCACTTGATTTCTGCCGTTTTGTAAAAAGTCATCAACTTTCAGGCTGCCTGAATGCGGTTTTTTAAGAATAGAAAAAATAGTACCGACTGAAATATTGACATCAATATTAGATGAGCCGTCTAATGGGTCAAACAGCACCAAATATTCGCCCTGCTCACAGGTTTCGACAAAATTATCTTCTTCTTCGGACGCAATGCCTGCCACAGTTGGCGTTTGGCGTAATGCGTTGATTAAAATATCATTTGCAATCACGTCAAGTTTTTTCTGGGCTTCGCCTTGAATATTGCCACTGCCCGCTTCCCCCAAAACGCCCGACAACGCTCCCAAACGCACTTTGGACGAAATCGCCACGCAGGCGTTAATCACCGCAAAGAGCGTTTCTTTCAGGCTGCCTGAAAGATTGTGTTGGTCAAAATGTTGATTTAAAAATGTGCTTATCGGCGTTTGAAACATAGCATTGTTCCTTTTTTATGAAAGGCATTATTGTAATACGATTACGATAATTTGGATTATTTGTTTTCAGGCAGCCTGAAAACCCCTATTGTCATTGTCGTGCCGTTATGAAATAACGGCGTAGTAATCTTCTGACTATGGAAAACGCACCGAACGATTAAAGTTGTAGGGTGGGGCAACACAACCCACCGCAATGCCGCAAGGCATTGATTAAATGATTTGGAATTATGCAAACCTTGCGGTTTGCTGGTGGGCAGGAATGCCCACCCTATAACCTAAGTCGTCATGGCGAGACTTGAACGAAGTTCAAGTCGTGGCAATCTCCGATAAATGGACGCAGTCTATTTATCGGGTGGCGAATAAAGATATAACGGCAATGCAGAATGGTTTTTCAGGCAGCCTGAAATTCTTGTATCTCATTTATAACGCAACAATAAAACTCTTTGAAAAGCAAAATTTACATACGCCATAAACAAGTATAATAATAATATAATTATTTGATTTTTAATCAATTTTATTATTCTTTTTATCAAAAGTTACGCCTTTCAAACGGCGACATATAATATTTTCGTTATTTTAGGCTTTAATTTCACCCCTAAAATCGGTTAAAATCATATGTTTTTTATGGAACAATAAACCATTTATTGTAGGATATTGTATAAATGAGCAAACAAGAAGTCGATACCAGTCGCCGCCGTTTCTTGACGCTTGCGACAAGTGCCGCTGGGGGCGTGTTGGTTGCAGCCGCCGCTGTCCCTTTCGTTGCCAGTTGGAAACCGTCTGAACGCGCCAAAGCCGCAGGAGCACCTGTGGAAGTGGATTTAAGTAAAATCGAAGCAGGTCAGTTAGTTACTGTTGCTTGGCAGGGCAAACCTGTGTGGGTTTTGAACCGCACCGAGCAACAACTGAAAGACTTGCCCACGATTGACGGCAGTTTGTCAGACCCTGAATCCAAAGTGCCGCAACAACCCGATTATTACAAAACCCCACTCGTTCCATTAAACCTGAATGGTGGGTGGCTGTGGGCATTTGCACCCACTTGGGTTGTTCGCCAACTTACCGCCCTGACCTTGCCCCTGCTGATTTGGGCAAAGACTGGAAAGGCGGTTTTTATTGTCCTTGCCACGGCTCGAAATTCGACTTGGCAGGACGCGTATTCAAGGGTATGCCCGCCCCCACTAATTTGGTTATTCCGCCATACAAGTATTTAAGCGACAGTATGGTTTTGGTTGGCGTGGATAGTTAAGGAGCAAGCAAAAATGAGAAAACAACCTGCTCAAACCAAAAGCAAAATCATCAACTGGATTGATGCGCGTTTTCCGCTGATTGCCTTGTGGGAATCACAAGTCAGCAAATATTACGCACCCAAAAACTTTAACTTTTGGTATTACTTCGGCTCGTTAGCGTTGTTGGTGTTGGTCATTCAAATCGTTAGCGGTATTTTCTTGGTGATGAACTTCAAACCCGATGGCAACCTGAACGCAGACGGCTTGCCTGTGGCGTTTGCGTCCGTTGAATACATTATGCGTGATGTATCAGGCGGTTGGTTTATTCGCTATATGCACTCCACGGGTGCGTCATTCTTCTTTATTGTGGTGTATCTGCATATGTTCCGCGGTTTGATTTACGGCTCGTTCAAAAAACCGCGTGAATTAGTGTGGATTTTCGGTGCGTTGATTTTCCTGTGCTTAATGGCAGAAGCGTTTATGGGCTATCTGTTGCCGTGGGGTCAAATGTCGTTCTGGGGCGCACAAGTGATTATTAACTTGTTCTCGGCAATCCCCGTCATCGGTCCTGATTTATCGGTGTGGATTCGTGGCGACTTTAATGTGTCGGACGCTACCTTAAACCGCTTTTTCTCTTTGCATGTGATTGCTATTCCGTTGATTTTATTGTGCTTAATCGTGGCTCACTTGATTGCCTTGCACGAAGTGGGTTCTAACAACCCTGACGGCATTGAAATTCACGACAACGAAGACGCAAACGGCGTGCCTGTTGATGGCATTCCATTTCACCCATACTACACCGTGAAAGACATTTTGGGTGTCGTGGTATTCTTAATCGTGTTCTGCTCGGTATTGTTCTTCGCACCCGAAGGCGGCGGCTACTTCTTGGAAGCCCCCAACTTTGACCCTGCTGACCCGATGAAAACCCCTGCACACATTGCACCTGTTTGGTATTTCACGCCATTCTATGCCATCTTGCGTGCTGTGCCGTCTTTCATGAACACCCAAGTGTGGGGCGTTTTGGCAATGGGTGCGGCTGTGGTGCTGATTGCACTCTTGCCGTGGTTAGATAAAGGTGAAGTGAAATCAATCCGTTATCGCAGTGGCATTTTCAAACTGTTTGTGATTGCGTTTGTGATTTCCTTTATCGGTTTGGGCATTCTCGGTGCCTTGCCTGCAACCACTTCGCGTACGCTGATTGCTCGCATTTTGACGATTGTGTATTTCGCATTCTTCCTGTTAATGCCGATTTACAGCAAAATGGGTCCAAACAAAACGCCGCCTGCACGCGTTACCATGAGAACTGCCAAACAAAAACTGTGGTTCTTTATTTGGGTAGCGATTACGCTGGTTGGTGCTTACCTTTTTGCCAGTATGATTTAATGGGAGAACGAAGATGAAAACAAAACTCAAAGCCTTGTTATTAAGTGCCGTTCTCGCCGCAACACCGATGAGTATGGCAGTTGCATCAGGCGATGCACATTATCCGAAAGCCCCGATTGACTTACGCGACCAAGCCAGTTTGCAACGCGGTGCACAAATCTTTATCAACTATTGCATTTCGTGCCACTCCGCTGCGGCTTTGCGTTACAACCGCTTAACCGATATAGGCTTAACCGAAGATCAAATTAAAAACAATCTGATTTTCACCGAAGCCAAAGTGGGCGATTTAGTCAAAGCGGCAATGCCTGCAAATGATGCCAAAGAATGGTTCGGCGTAACGCCGCCTGATTTGTCGTTAATTGCACGCAGTCGTGGTGCAGATTATCTATACGCCTATATGCGTGGTTTCTACCAAGACCCATCGCGTCCGTCAGGCTGGAACAACACCGTGTTTGACAAAGCCGCCATGCCCCATATTCTGTGGGAACAAGGTGGCTACCAAGCAGTGGAACTTGATCAAAACGGCCAACCCGTTATGGACGAACACGGACAACCCAAGTTGCACTGGGTTACAGGTGGCTTACACACGCGTTTGAACGGACAAACCGCCGACACCACTGAATACGACAACTATGTGCGTGATTTGGTGAATTTCATGGTGTGGGTAGGCGAGCCTGCACAACAATCCCGCAAACAAATCGGCTACTTGGTGCTGATATTCCTGTTAGCCGTCATGTTGCCCTTGTCCTACTTCTTGAAAAAAGAATACTGGAAAGATGTGGAACATTGATAAGTGCATTCAATACAAAACCGTTTCAGGCAGCCTGAAACGGTTTTTTTTGGGGAGAGATAATATTTCAGGCTGCCTGAAAGTTAATACACTGCATTTGCCAAAGTATCTGCTGCCCATTGATTCAAACTTTTGCCACTTGCCTGTGCTTTAATCAGTGCGGCACGATGAACTTCTGGCGGAATACGCAACATTAAGCGACCGCTGGCAGGTTTTTGCGGTTGTTTGCCTGCTCTTTCACAAGCGGCAATGTATTCATCAACCGACAAAGCAAATTCGGCTTTCATCTCGGCTACATTATCGGCATGAAAGCACACAATATCGCTGATGCCTAAAATGCGTCCGACAAAAATATCATCTCGTTCGTCAAATTCAATTTTGGCGGTATAGCCTTTGTAAGTTAATGTATTCATTATGATTTTCCTTGAATTTGGGCAGCCATAAAAAATGTTTGCAAAGTTTCAATTTGATAGCGTTTGGCTTCTTTTTCGGGGTGCGGACGGTGTCCGTGCCATTCAGCCCCATTCAGAGCAAACTTCACGCGTGAGCCGTTGCCTTCTTCGATTGTGCCACCCAAGGCAACAACGAGTTTTTCAATATCACCGAAGCGAATATTGCCCTGTGTCGGACGCGTGAAAATGGCGTTAAAAGTTTTTTGTTGTTTGCTGTTCATAATGATAGCCATTTTAGCAAGTATTGCGTATTGTGCAAGTGTTTTTTGATAGCATATATATAGTCAATTCATACCAAAATCATGTGGCGTTATTTCGCCTTGCCGTATTATTTATACTGTCTGCGGCTTCACTGCCTTGCCTGCTTTTGCCGTGAACTGACTATATTTATACTGGCAGCACGCGAAATGCCTTGCCTGATTTTGGTCTGAATTGACTATATGTTTCAGGCTGCCTGAAAATACATAATCACGCTAAAATAAGTCCTTTGTAAAAACACCATAAAATGCCGTGAAAACCATACCCATTCGCCCTGATAACGCACCCTTACTGCACACACTGCCGCCGTTGTCGTTGTATATTCACATTCCCTATTGCGTGAAAAAGTGTCCGTATTGCGATTTTAATTCGCATGCGGTTTCAGGCAGGCTACCTGAAAAAGCGTATATAGACGCGTTACTCTTTGATTTACAACAAGAATTGCCGCATATTTGGGGGCGGAACATTCATTCTATTTTTATCGGCGGCGGCACGCCGAGTGTTTTTCAGGCAGCCTATATTGATTATTTATTGAACAATATCAGAGCCTTATTACCGCTTGCTCCCGAATGTGAAATCACTATGGAAGCCAACCCCAACTCATCGGACGCACAAAAATTTGCCGATTTACGCTATGCGGGGGTTACGCGTTTATCATTAGGCGTACAATCTTTTAATAACAAACACTTACAACAATTAGGACGCGTACATACTGCCCAAGAAGCCATACAAGCACTTGAAATGGCTACAAAAATTTTTAATCAGGTGAATGTTGATTTAATGTATGGCCTGCCTTGTCAAACCGTAGAAAACGCCGTGCAGGACATAAAAACTGCCGTTAATTTGGGCGTGTCGCATATTTCTGCCTATCAACTGACGATTGAACCGAATACCGCTTTTCATTTCAGGCAGCCTGAAAACTTGCCCGATGATGATTTATTGTTTGAAATTGAAACCGCTGTGCATAACACGCTGTTTAATAACGGTTTTCATCGCTATGAAATCTCCGCTTTTGCGTCTGATAAAAAAAACCGTTGTTATCATAATTTAAATTACTGGCATTTTGGCGATTATGTGGGCATAGGTGCAGGCGCACATGGCAAAATTTCCTATCCTGATAAAATCGAACGCACAAGCAAACTGCGTTCGCCTGACAATTATATCCGTGCCGAAAATAAAAATAGCCAACGATTTTCAATTCAAAACAAAGACTTACCCTTTGAATTTATGTTAAACGCCCTACGCCTGATTGACGGCGTACCTGCCACATTATTTAGCGAACGCACGGGTTTATATTTATATCATTTAGACATCATTTTATCTGCTTTGCGACAACAAGGCTTATTAAGCAATAACCCAGAACGCTTACAAACCACAGATAAAGGTTTGATTTATTTAAATGAAATATTGCAACGGTTTTTGCCGTAAAAGTTTTCAGGCAGCCTGAAAGCCTATTTCCCATAATAAACCACAAATCGGTATAATGCCGTATTCCCTTTTTTTCAACAGACGCACGAATATGCATATTTTAATTTTAGGCGGCGGTGAAGTGGGTTCGACTGTTGCCAAGTCGTTGGCAACGCAGGGCGGCAACACCATTACCATTGTCGATAAAGACGAAGCCATTATTCAGTCTTTGGGCGATATTTTGGATATTCAAACCATGGTGGGCAATGCCGCGTCCCCTGTGGTGATGAGCCAAGCAGGAGCGGCGGACGCGGATTTGTTGTTGGCACTCACAGGCAATGACGAAACCAACTTAACTGCCTGCGTTTTGGGCAAGCGGCTGTTTAATATTCCGTCTCGCATTGCCCGCATTCGTCATGGCGATATTGTTGAATATTTGTTAGACCCAGACGCGGAAGGCATTGCCAAGCCTGCTTTGTCGCTGTTTGATGTGAGTGCGTCCATTTGCCCCGAACAGTTGATTACCGAACAGATGATTGAACTTTTTCGCTACAACACCGCGTTGCAGGTGGTGAATTTTGTCGGCGGCGAAGTGCAAATGGTGGTTACACGCGTGCAAGAACGAGCGGATTTTGCAGGCAAACTATTGAACGAAGTCAATCACGAATTGCCCGAAGGGGTGGAGTGCCAAGTGTTTGCGATTTATCGCAATAACTCTTTGATTTTATTATCAGAACATACCAAATTTATTCGTGGCGATGAAGTGTTTTTAATGGCAAAAAAAGAACATATGCACATTATTTTGCCGTATTTTGACCCTAACTTTCAGCCTGCCACACGGATTATGATTGCAGGCGGTGGCAATATCGGCTATCGCTTGGCAAAGCGTTCGGAAAAAAAATTCTCGGTCAAAATCATCGAACGCAACGCCACTCGCTCGGCGTGGTTGGCAGAAAATCTCTCCGCATGTTTGGTGTTAGACGGATTAGCCACAGACGAAAAACTATTAGAACAAGAACATGTGAGCGACACTGATGTATTCTGTGCCTTTACAAATGACGATGAAGACAACATTATGGCGGCACTGCTGGCAAAAAGTTACGGTGCAGGCCGTGTGATTGCGATTGTCAATCGCCCCAGTTATGTGGATTTATTGCAGGGCAACACGATTGATATTGTGGTTTCCCCACATTTAACCACAATCGGTTCGATTTTAGCCCATATTCGCCGTGGCGACATTGTGTCGGTTCACCCCCTGCGGCGTGGTGAGGCAGAAATCATCGAAGCGGTGATACACGGCACACGCAAGACTTCCAGAATTGTTGGGAGACCATTCTCGCAAATACAATGGCCGCACGGCTGCCAAATCACCGCCATTGTTCGCGGCGGCATTTTCATTCCTTTGGACGAAAGTGCCGAATTAGAAGAAGGCGATCATGTGATTTTCTTCGTCTCACGCCGCCAAACCGTACACGAGTTAGAAAAAATGCTGCAAGTGAAAGTGGGCTTTTTTTAATCGCAGAAATAGCCTATAATAAGCGGTTTGAAATTTTGGGGATAGCCCCTATATTAGTTATGTCTTAAATTATAGTCATTCACCTGCAAAACTATCCAGCGTTGGCTCGCCTTGCTGTATTAGTTTATACTATCTGCGTCTCGCCGCCTTGACTACTTTTGCATGTGAACGACTCATATATCATAAAGGAAAAACATTATGAGTAACGAACTGATTGTTCATGCCACAGACGACACCTTTGCCCAAGAAGTTTTGCAGTCTGATGTACCTGTTTTGGTTGATTTTTGGGCACCATGGTGCGGTCCATGCCGTATGTTAGCCCCCATTTTGGACACGATTGCCGCTGAATATCAAGGCAAAGTAAAAGTGGTTAAAGTTGATGTGGAAGAAAACCAAGCCGTGCCTGCACAATTTGGTATCCGCAATATTCCTACGCTAAAGATGTTCAAAAACGGTCAAGAAGTTGCCAACAAAGTGGGTGCAATGAACCAAGGACAAATGGCGGCATTTATCAATGCGTCTATTGCATAACTAATTGTTTTATTAAGAAAAACCGTTCTATTTTAGGGCGGTTTTTTTTATTTTGGCTTACGCCGAACTTCGTTTCAGGCAGCCTGAAACCTTTGCAAAACTCAATCTAAAACAAAAAAAGCGTCTGTTATAGGGTGGGCAGGCTACCCACCACTCTGTCTGCGGAGTTGATTATTTATTGATATTTAATAAAATTTCTCCCTATCGGGCTGAAACAAAAAAAGCG
>JAFWTP010000221.1 GCA_017518845.1 Neisseriaceae bacterium | reverse complement strand
TTTTATATCAATATTATAAGTTAATGGGTGTATTGGTTAGTAAAAACATGAATATGGTTTGTTTAATATTACAAATTGCTTGTTTCTATTCGATTGCTTTTTCTGTTTTTTTGTCTATTGATTTTGGAGAACACCCGATACAAGAATTTGTATTTTTAGGTTTATTTGCTCCATTAGGTTGCTTTGCCATTTTTAATTTAATTGAAATTATAGTTTTTGCACTGACTAAATTTCCAAAATCAGGGCGATTTTTTGAATATGAAATAAAAGAAAATTCTGTTTTTATTATTCCACTTATATTGGCAATATTTTTGGCTTTTTTAATGGCAAGCAGTCCCTATTTTATTCAACCTTTTGTTAAAAATTATTTAGGCTCTCAATATAAACCGACTATGGAAAAATGGATTAAACAAAAATATGGAAATTAAATATAACTTTTTTCAGGCAGCCTGAAACCATTTTTATGCACACCAAAAAACGCTTTTTTCACGAATTGTATTTACTTTTAGCGATTGCCTTGCCGATGATGATTGCCCAAGTGGCACAGGTTGGCACGGGTTTTGTGGATACGCTGATGGCGTCTCGTGTTTCGCGTGGCGATTTAGCCGCTGTGGGCTTGGGTTCCAGCGTGTTTGCGACCATTTATATTACGCTGTTAGCCTTTCCCACTGCTCTTAACCCTTTGTTATCACATGCTTTTGGGGCGAAAAAATGGGACGAACTTCGCCACACGGCACAGCAAGGTGTGTGGCTGTGCTTTATTGTGGGCTTAATCGGAGCGTTACTCGTTGTTTTATCAGGCATTTTTTTGCCGAATTTCTTAAACTGGGAAGACGCAACCGTTCGCACAACGCAACTTTATTTATACGGTGCGGCACTTGGCTTGCCTGCGGCGGTTGCGTCGCGTGCCTTGCAATCATACGCCGCCGCCGTTTCTCGTACGCAGGAAGTCATGTGGATAGGTATAGGCGGTTTAATATTAAATATCCCTTTGAATTATATACTGATTTATGGCGTATTCGGCTTGCCTAAATTGGGCGGTGCAGGTTGCGGCTTTGCCACTGCTGTGGTTTTTTGGTTTCATTTTATCGGCTTATGGCTTGTTGTGTCGTATCACACTTATTTCAAAAAATTCGCTTTTAATCAAGCGTTTAGGCTGCCTGAAATAGCGGCGTTTCGCCCGATAATCAAATTAGGCGTGCCGATTTGTTTTTCGTTTTTTATTGAAGTCAGCCTATTTTCGTTTATTGCCATTTTTATTGCCCGCTCGGGCGAACATTTTGTTGCTGTACAACAAGTGGCGATGACCATTTCCAGCATTTTGTATATGTTGCCGCAATCGTTAGGGGCGGCGGTTGCCGCACGCATCGGACAGGCGTTGGGAGCCAACACGCCACGCCGAGCCGCCCACATTGCCTTTGTGTGTATTGTGTCAGGGGCAGTCGGGGCGTTGTTTGTGGGCGTGGCATTAGCCGTTTTCAGGCAGCCTATTGTGCATTTGTTTTCCAACGACACGGCGGTATTGCGTTTGGGACGCGATATTTTGCTGATTGCCGCCGCCTATCAAGTGGTTGATGCGGTGCAAACCATTGCCGCAGGGGCGTTGCGTGGCTATAAAGCAACCAAAGTGCCGATGATGATACACTTTGCCGCCTTTTGGCTATTAGGTTTGGGGTTAGGGGCGTATCTGTGTTTCGGCGTGGGCTTGCAACTACACGGCTTTTGGTATGCTTTACTGATTGCTCTTTCTGCCGCATCTGTTTTATTAACAACTTATTTGGCGTTTGTGGCAAAATATGCGGTAAAAGCGTGATTTCAGGCAGCCTGAACGGTATTTTTGTATAATTTAGTTTTCTCTAAAATACGGCAAACAGCATAATGAACTTTCAACTTTCTCAATTTCCTGTAACCGCAGTGGCTTTGGCTTGGTTTATGTGGGTGGCTTTGGCTTTTGTGGGGGGATATTTATTGAAACAGGAAAACTTGCCGCGTGATAATTGGCTTGCGGCGGGCATGGTAGCGGTGTTTGTGTGGTGTTTGCATGGGCAGTTAAATGCGGGCGAGTTGGCGGGTTTGCATTATCATTTATTGGGCGTTACGCTGATTTTGTTGATTGTGGGCTTGCCTGCGGCTTTGTTTCTTTTAACGGCAACGGCGGCGGTGTATGCGGTTTTATTTCAGCAATATCAAGATATTGCGGCGGTAGCGTTGTATGTGATTACGGTGATTTTTCCTGCTTTGTTATTAGGCAAAATAATGCTTGTTGTGGCACAGAAAATTTTGCCACGCCATTTGTTTATCTTTATCTTTTTTAATGGTTTTTTGGCGGCTTTGCTGTGTATGCTGCTGGCGGGGACGCTGTCTTTGTGGCTGTTGGATATGGCAGGGGCGTATTCTTAGGAATTGTTGTGGAGCCGTTCGTTTCCTGTGCTGTTTTTGCTGTCTTGG
>JAFWTP010000220.1 GCA_017518845.1 Neisseriaceae bacterium | reverse complement strand
GCCGATTTGGGCGTTGATGTTTCGCCTAAATTGCAAGCGGTGAAATACGCTGAACCCAAAGTGCGTCAAGCGGGCATTAAAGTGGAAACCGTTGCCGCATTAGTCGATAAACTGAAAAACGAAGCCAAAGTCATCTAAACGAAAGGGTTTAAAATGAGCGTTTTAGTAATTGCAGAATTAAACAACGGACAACTTGCACCGTCCGTTTTGAATACCGTTGCCGCCGCACAAAAAGTGGGTTCGGTTGATGTTTTGGTTGCAGGCGATAGCATTGCCGCTGCCGCAGAGGCTGCCAAAAATATTGCAGGCGTTGCCAAAGTTTTAACTTGCGAAGCAGTGCAATTTGCAGGAGCATTAGCCGAAGAACTCGCACCTTTGGTGGTGTCTTTGGCGGGCAATTATGAGGCGGTTGCGGTTGCGTCTTCGTCTTTTGGCAAAAACTTATTGCCCCGCGTGGCTGCTACATTAGACTGTGCAATGATTTCCGATATTTCGGAAGTGGTGGATAATCAAACCTTTACGCACCCGATTTATGCAGGCAATGCCTTTGAAACGGTAAAAGTGAATGGCAAAGTGGTCTTCACCGTTCGCACCACAGCATTTGACCCTGCCACCGCTACTGGCGGCTCTGCTGCGGTTGAAAGCGTGGCTGCTCCTGCCGCTGTGGGCGTTTCTCGTTTTGTTGGACGCGAAATTCACAAGTCTGACCGCCCAGAACTCACCCAAGCACGCATTGTGGTTTCAGGCGGACGCGGCGTAGGCAGCAAAGACAACTTCAACAACATTATTGTGCCTTTGGCAGACGCTTTGGGAGCAGCAGTGGGTGCGTCTCGTGCCGCTGTTGATGCGGAATACGCCCCCAACGACTTCCAAGTGGGACAAACAGGCAAAGTGGTTGCCCCAGAGTTGTATATTGCCGTAGGCATTTCGGGTGCGATTCAACACTTGGCAGGCATGCAAGACAGCAAAGTGATTGTTGCCATCAACAAAGATCCAGAAGCCCCGATTTTCAATGTTGCCGATTACGGTTTGGTGGCAGACTTATTTGAAGCCGCCCCTGAACTGACCGCCGCTTTGAAATAATTGCTTTGGCTTTTGATTGATAAAGTTTCACGCGGAACAATTTTGAAAAAGATTGTTCTGCGTGAAGTTTTATGCAAATATCTAATTATATGCCGATAACTTTTCTATTTTTTCTGTTATTTTTAATTTCTCCATTTATTTCACTGGCTTGCTTGATTGCATTGTGTATAAAATTTGCACAAGAAAAAGAGCAAACCAAAAAAATGGCACTCAAAAGACGGCTTGTCATCTTAACACTTATCACACTTGTTTTATTTTGTGTGATAGGCGGCATTTCTTTATATGGGATTATTGACTAAAATTTCTACATTGTCCTGTGGGAATAAACCTTTCAGGCTGCCTGAAAACAAAAAAGAAATCCCTGCAAAACCCAATTAGAAACAAAATGATAACACTCCGTAGGGGGCGACCCTATGTGGTCGCCCGTTTATCAAGTTTTATAACTTATTGTTTTACAACAGAAAATTTATTCATTCAACGGGCGACCACATAGGGTCGCCCCTACGGAATTTCAACATTTCGTTTCTATAAAGAGTTTTGTAGGGGTTTCTTTGAAACAAAAAATTCAACCTGCCATAGGGTG
Source organism: Neisseriaceae bacterium (assembly GCA_017518845.1). Lineage (GTDB taxonomy): Bacteria > Pseudomonadota > Gammaproteobacteria > Burkholderiales > Neisseriaceae > RGIG9985. The sequence continues at coordinate 2,102 of JAFWTP010000220.1, read as the reverse complement.
GGCATTCTTGCCCACCGCAACGAACAAAACAATTTCAGGCTGCCTGTGTGGCAAGCAAGTTACTCACCCCTGAACGCTTATATTTGACTATAATTCACCCTATTGAATTTTCTCAACCAAAGGCTCTATTATGTCCAACAAAAAATCTGCCCCCAAAAAAAGCCTTGCCAAACATTCAGGCAGCCTGAAAAACAATCAAGCCAAAAAATCTGCGTCCAAAAAGAGGCACAATGATTTTGACGCGTGGGATAAAAAGGGCGAAAAAACCGCGTTTGCTTATGACAAACAAACGCTTGCTAAAAAATATCGCACCCACAAAACCGATAAAACAAGCCGCCCCAATGATGACGCTTGGGATAAGCCGCAGGCGTGGCAAGGCAATAAAAAAGCCACTGCCAAAAAACAGGATTTTCCTTTTCGCACACACAATGCACCTGATGATTTTGCTGATGATAAGCCTTTCAAAACACACAAGAAAAATGCTTTTGCAGGCAACCTGAAAAAGTCTTTTAATGAAGACAATCGCGTGCCTAAAAATCATCGTTTAGCAAGCCTAAACGATATGGCAGAAACGGATTTTGCGGCGAAAACAAAAAAATCTGCCGCAAAAGCCAAAAAAATGACGCTTCGCCGTCCGAATAAGGACATTCAACACAAAGCGGAAAAATTGCGGGAAATTCGTAGCGAAATTGAAAAACCCGTGCGTTTGCAAAAAGCCTTGTCGTCCGCAGGCTTGGGTTCTCGCCGTCATTGTGAAGAGTTAATTGCACAAGGTATCGTCAAAATCAACGGCAAAATCGCACAATTAGGCGACAAAGTTTTGCCTGCTGATGAAATTTCCGTCAAAGACAAAGCCGTCAAACCCGTGTGGCAAGACCGCTTGCCCCGCATTGTGCTGTATTACAAACAAGAGGGCGAAATTGTCAGCCGCAATGACCCACAAGGCAGAGTGAGCGTGTTTGACCGCCTGCCGCAGGTTTCAGGCAGCCTGTGGGTGGCAATCGGGCGTTTGGACATTAACACCGCAGGCTTGTTGATTTTCACCACTTCGGGCGAACTGGCTAATCGCTTTGCTCACCCGTCTTTTGCGATTGACCGCGAATATCGGGTGCGTGTGAATGGCGAATTATCACCCGAACAAATCAAGCAACTCACCACTGACGGCATTCCATTAGAAGACGGTGTGGCAAAAGCCGCTCGCTTGATTGAATATGACAACGAAGGCAAAAACCACCGCTACGATATTGTGGTGCAAGAGGGCAGAAACCGCGAAGTTCGCCGCATTTTCGAGCATTTTGGCTTAACGGTTACCAAACTCACCCGCATTCGCTTTGGCATTATCGGCATTCCGCCACGCTTAAAACGCGGGCAGTTTTATGAACTCAACGAAGTGGAAACGGCATTTGTACTAAAAGAAATGGGCATGCCCGTGCCGAAGATGAAAAAGAAACGCAAGTAAAGTTGTAGGGTGGGTCTTCGACCCACCAAAACGGACAAAACGATTTCAGGCAACCTGAATGATTTTTTTGCAAAGGAAAACAAAATGAATGCAAATAGCGATTTTGAACTTACCACAGAAGAAATTGCGGAATTAAAAGCCTTGTTTTATCCGCCGTCTTATGGCAAACGCTGGCGGTATCCTGCTACTTTTCCTGATTTTTTGCAACTTAATGACCCTGAAAAAATCAAACAATGTTTATTAAACATTACGCAACTGCGTTTGGTTAATCGTGATGATTTGCGTTATATTCCTGAAAGTATTCAATATTTAAAAAACTTAAATCATTTGGATATATCTTCTTGTCAATATATTACAACGCTACCTGAAAATATTGTGCAACTCAAACAATTAGAACATTTTAAATTAAATTGCCCAAATTTAATTGGGCTGCCTGAAAATATCGGGGAATTGGTTAATTTACGCACTTTATCCATTCATCATCATAAAATCACTTCCTTGCCTGAAAGCATTGGAGAATTGCATAAATTAGAAGAATTAAAATTATTCTGTAATCAACTATCTTGCCTGCCTGAACAAATTGGTAAATTGCAAACATTAAGCGAATTAAGTTTATTTAATTGTAATAATCTAATCACGATGC
>JAFWTP010000219.1 GCA_017518845.1 Neisseriaceae bacterium | reverse complement strand
ATATAACGGTCAGACAATTCCGCCGCAGCCACAATCGCAGGGTCGGTGATTTCCACTTTATGATGAATTTCATAGCGTTCTTGCAAGCCACGCAAAATGGCAATCGTGTCTTCCACAGACGGCTCACCCACCAAAACCTTTTGGAAACGGCGTTCTAATGCCGCGTCTTTTTCAATATATTGACGATATTCGTCCAAAGTGGTTGCACCGATACAGTGCAATTCGCCACGAGCCAAAGCAGGTTTTAACATATTGCCAGCGTCCATTGCACCGTCTGCCTTGCCTGCACCCACAAGTGTATGAATTTCATCAATAAAAATCAGCGTTCTGCCGTCATCTTTGGCAAGGTCATTTAACACCGCTTTTAAGCGTTCTTCAAACTCGCCACGAAACTTCGCCCCAGCGATTAAAGCCGCCAAATCCAAAACAAGTAAGCGTTTGTTTTTTAAGGATTCTGGCACTTCGCCATTGACAATGCGTTGAGCCAAACCCTCCACAATCGCCGTTTTGCCCACACCAGGTTCGCCGATTAACACAGGATTATTTTTCGTTCGGCGTTGCAACACCTGAATGGCACGGCGGATTTCATCATCGCGTCCGATGACAGGGTCTAACTTACCTTCTCTTGCTCTTGCCGTTAAATCCAGCGTATATTTTTTCAAAGCGTCTCGAGAATCTTCCGCATTTGGATTATCCACAGCCGCTCCGCCACGAATAGCGTCAATAGACGCTTTCAGGCTGCCTGAAACCACACCTGCCTTACTTAAAATGCGTGCCAACGCTCCATTTTCTTGCAAAGCCGCTAACGGAAATAACTCGGTAGAAATATAAGCGTCATTGCGTTTGGCGGCTTCCTTATCGGTGAGATTGAGAATATTGCCCAACTCACGAGACACCGAAATTTCCCCGCCATTGCCCGATACTTTGGGCAATGCTTTGATTTCCTTATCAATTTCCTGCTTAATTTGCGACACATTCGCCCCAGAATGAGCCAAAACGCTTGCCACGCTGCTATCATTATCTTGCAACAAGGCGTGCATTAAATGCACCGCTTCAATAAACCCACAATCGCCTGCCAAAGCCGCACTTTGAGCGTCCTGCAAGGCAGCTTGGAACTTGGCGGTTAATTTATCAAATCTCATTTGCGTATTCCTTTCAAAATAAAAATTTCAATTAGGAAAATAAATAAGATTGATTTTGAAAATGTCAAGGGATAAGATGAAAAAAACTTTCAGGTTGCCTGAAAACTATTCTATCTATTTACCTTAAATCAAACCTTTTCTTAAATCTTCGATACACCCCCCATTCTTTGTACAGATTAACTTGACAAAAAACAGGGGGGGGGGTACGATTGACACATTTCATTCAATCTTTTTGACAAAATCAACCGTTCAATCACGATTTAGTATAAGGAGCAAGTTATGACACAATCTTTTAATAAGCCCGATGAAAAAGTGGATTATTTTAACGAAGATTTTGAAATCGTAGAACGCTCTTTTGCTGATGATTTGCATGATTATCACATTCAAATCAATGAGAAATTAGAAACCGCTTTGGCGGAAATTCAAGATTTGCAATCGCAACTGCCTGCTGAACAAAATAAAACCTTGTTAGAACTGTGCAAAATCAATGCGATTGAAACGGTTACTTCGCAGTTTGGTTTGGCGAGTTTGTTTATTACCGCCAAAGACGGCGGCAGTGTAACCACAACGCATAATTTTGAAAAAGGCATTACTGCCAACGAACAAGACCAACAAGCCTATCAAAATATGAAAAATAATCAAAGTAAAGATT
>JAFWTP010000218.1 GCA_017518845.1 Neisseriaceae bacterium | reverse complement strand
CCTGAAAAGGTTATTTTGCAGTAATATTTCACCTATTTAATCACATTTTCAATAGAAAGCAATCCGATGAGCAGTCAAGCATTTGAAATTGCACGCACGGAAGATGGTGTGTCGCAGTATTTGTTGTCGAATATGATTAACCGCCACGGTTTAATTGCGGGGGCGACTGGCACGGGGAAAACTGTGTCGCTTCGCAAAGTGGCTGAATATTGTAGTGATGCGGGCATTCCTGCGTTTTTGGTGGATGTTAAAGGCGATTTGTCGGGCTTGTCTCAATCAGGCGAAAAATCGGGCAAAATTGCCGAACGCATGGCATTGTTTAATCTGCCTGATGATTATCTACACGCTTATCCCGTGCGGTTTTGGGACGCTTTTGGCGAAAAAGGTATTCCCTTGCGTATGACGGTGTCGCAAATGGGGGCAACGCTTTTGTCGCGATTGTTGCAACTGAATGCCACGCAAGAAGGCTTGATGAACATTGTGTTTAAAGTGGCTGATGATAACGGCTGGTTATTGTTAGATTTCAAAGACTTGCGTTCAATGTTGCAGCATGTGAATGACAACGCCGCCGAATATCGCACGAAATACGGCAATGTCTCCGCCGCCAGCGTGGGTGCCATTCAGCGAGCCTTGCTGAAATTAGAAAATGAGGGGGCGGATTCTATTTTTGGCGAACCGCCTGTGTCGTTGGACGATTTAATGCAAACGGACGGCAAACAAGGCGTAATTAACATTTTGAATGCCGAGCGTTTAATGCGTTCGCCGTCTATTTTTGCAGCGGTTTTGTTGTGGTTGTTGGCTGAATTATTCAACACGCTGCCTGAATGTGGCGATTTGGATAAACCGAAATTTGTGCTGTTTTTTGATGAAGCCCATTTGCTGTTTGACGATATGCCGAATGCTTTATTAGATCAAATAGAACAAGTGGTTAGGTTGATTCGTTCCAAAGGTGTGGGCGTGTGGTTTTGTACGCAAAATCCGATTGACCTGCCCGACACGGTGTTGGGGCAGTTGGCAGGACGCATACAACACGCCCTGCGAGCCTTTACGCCACGCGATCAAAAAGCAGTCAAAGCGGCAGCAGAAACTTTTCGCACTAATCCTAAATTTAAGGTTACCGAAGTCATCAGCGAATTAGCCGTGGGCGAAGCGTTGGTGTCGTTTTTAGACGAAAAAGGCACGCCCACACCTGTGGAACGGGCATTTATTCTGCCGCCACAATCCAAACTGTCGCCGATTAGTGACGCCGAACAGCTAAACGCCATTCGTAGCGATATGTTGTATCGCAGTTATGCTGAAAATGTGGATAATTATTCCGCTTATGAAGCCTTGCAAGAAGAACAAAAAGGACAATCATCAGCAAAAGAAGAGAAAAAAGGCGGCTTGCTTGATAGCATTAAATCAGGGGCGTTGGGCGAACGCAGAAAAGCAGGCGAAAGTTTGATAGAAAATATCGGACGAAAAATCGGACAAACCGCCCGCAATAAAACCATTAACACCGCAACCAAAGCCGTAACAGGAAAATTGGAACGTGGCGTGATGAGCGTGCTAAAACAAATATTTAAAAAATAAAAAACAATGTTTCAGGCTGCCTGAAAATTATTTTGCATGGTCGTTCTTCGTGGTTAGGATATTGCAGTACGCATTGCCTTGATGGGCAATGCTCGCAATGACGGTAATTTTTTCAGGCTGCCTGAAAGCCTGTTTAATCCGCCATATGTCCCATTTTTTCAAATTTGGTTTGCATATAGCGTTGATTGCTGTCGCATAAACCTGTGTGCAGGGGTAGGCGTTCGATAATTTTAATCCCTAAATTTTGTAATTCTTTGATTTTTTGTGGATTATTTGTCATTAAACGCACTTTTTGAATATGAAAATAACGCAAAATTTGGGCGGCAATATCGTATTGTCGTGCGTCAATCGGCAAACCCAACGCCACATTTGCTTCAACCGTATCCATACCCTTATCTTGATTGTGATAAGCCCGAATTTTGTTTGCCAAGCCGATGCCGCGTCCTTCTTGGCGTAGGTAAATAATCAGCCCTCTGCCCGCTTGTTGCACCATTTGCATGGCGGTTTCTAACTGCGAACCACAATCGCAACGCACAGAATGAAAAGCGTCCCCTGTTAAACATTCAGAATGCAAACGCACTAACGGCGGTTCTTCTATCGTTAAATCGCCTAAAAACAAAGCGGCGTGTTCTTCTCCTTTATCATCGACAAAACCTATCATTTGAAATTCGCCATAAACTGTGGGCAAACGACATGCGGGTGTGGTGATGAGTGTGTTGTTCATTGTTCTATCCTTTTTTCAGGCAGCCTGAATATCTTGTTGAATATTGTGTAATATTTCCGCCACTACTGTGGCTAATGCAATCGTCCATTGCCAGTGTTCTGATGAACGCATGTTTTGGGCGGCGTGTTCGCCATACAAAACGCCAAGCACACCGCCTGTATCGCGACAAATCGGCAACGCCCAAACGCCGACATTTTCAGGATAAAAATCGGGCGATAATTCGCCACTTTTGACCCATTCATCACTGTTTTCAACCTGATTAAACCACGCCGACAACGCCACGCGTGCCGCCAAATGTTGGCTCGCGGTGTTGTGATTTACCGCCATTTCGCTGCATAACGCAGGGCGACCTATATGCGACAAACAAACGATTTTTTCATCTATTTTCAAAAACAAAGATAAACAATCCCCCGAAACACGCTCAAAAACGCTGTCGCACAGAGCATACAAACGCTTGGGCGTATTTTCATCAGACAGTGTAATAGATTGATTTACTATCACTTTTTCGCAAGAAACTTGGCTTATATCCGCCTGATGAAAAATAATCGACAAAATTTGTGCTTTGCTTAAAATATCATCAACACAAATATCGTTTATACCTTGTTCGGATAAATAATTTTGAATGCGTTGTTTCATTGTCTATCGTGTTTTGTTTTGAAATAGAATAAATAAATGGGGAAAAATGGCGTTTTTTCAAGTTTTCAGGCTGCCTGAATTTTTATCTCTCACAAAGACACGGAGAACACGGAGCGTAAAGTTAAGTACTTATGTTATTTTGTTTTTTTATTTCTCACGGAGACAAGGAGAGCACGGAGATTAAGGTTAAGTGATTATATTATTTAACATTTTTTCATATTCTCCGTGTTCTCCGTG
>JAFWTP010000217.1 GCA_017518845.1 Neisseriaceae bacterium | reverse complement strand
TTGCCGTTGCTGTATTTAATCAGCATTAAACCTGGGGCAATGTGCAAACTCACCGCTTTGGTTTTGTCGTCTGCCAAAATTGCCACGCGTTCTAATGTGCTTAAAAAGCCAACACGCGACAGTTGAAAAATTTTGTCGTTGTCTTGCGGAATCACGCGGTTGTAATCGGGGAATTTGCCTTCGACAATTTTGCTCACCACAATCGTGTTGCGGGCAGAAAAGCGGATTTGGCTTTCCAAGAAATCCACGGTAACCAATTCTTCGGGGAATGACAGTAATTTCAGCAGTTCGGCAACGGTTTTACGCGGCAAAATCACTTCGCACGGCGGCAAATTGGCGTCAATCGTGTGCTGTGTATAGGCTAAACGGTGTCCGTCTGTGGCAACCAAACGCAGCATATTGCCTTCGGCTTGCATTAACAAACCATTCAGATAAAAGCGAATATCTTGCACAGCCATGGCATATTGCACTTGGGTAAGCATTTCCCGCAACGCGTCTTGTCGCATAGAAAAACACGCTTTCACGCCACTTTCCACATTCATCAAGGGAAAATCTTCCGCAGGCAGGGTTTCCAAAGTGTATTTACCTTTGCCTGAACGCAATTCTAACTGGCTGTTGGCTTTTTGATAAAAACGCACAGGGGCTTGGTCAGGCAGGGTACGCAAAATATCTTGCAGTTTTTTGGCATTCACCGTCAAGCGAAAATCGGGTTCGTCATTACTGCTTACCGCCGTTGTGCGGGTTTGAATTTCCAAATCCGTGCCGAGAATGCTCGTTTGTCCGCGACTGTTTTCAATCAACACATTGGACAGAATAGGCATGGTCGAGCGGCGTTCGACAATACCCGTTACCGTTTGCAATGGGTCAAGCAGTGCATTTCGTGTTGTGGTCAAAATGGGGCTATTCTGTGTCATCGTGCTAATCCTTTTTAGTTTTGCAACTGTTGTCGTAGGTTTTGGTAATCTTGGGCAAAGTTTTCGTCTTTACCCAATAATTCTTTCACATTTTTGCAAGCGTTCAAAACAGTGGTGTGGTCGCGTCCGTCAAACGCATTGCCAATGTCTTTAAGGCTGAGCGTGGTGAGTTCTTTGGCAAGCGAAATCGCCGCATGACGCGGAATTACCAAAGATCGTTGGCGGTTTTTGCCGATTAAATCTTTCATCGGCATACGGTAAAAATTGGCAACCGCTTTTTGAATTTCTTCAATGCTCACCTGCCGTCTGCCTTGTGCCAATAAGTCTTTGAGCGTGTTTTGCGTGGTCGCAATATCGGGCTGTTTGCCTGATAGGCGACAAGTCATCATCAATTTGCGTAACGCACCTTCCAAATCGCGTACGCTGGATTTAATCGCGTCTGCAATCAACACCGCAGTTTCCATGGGCAAAGGAAATTCCCACAACTCGGCTTTTTTCTGCAAAATCGCCGTGCGGGTTTCCAAATCGGGCATTTCAATTTGCATGGTAATGCCTGACGCAAAACGCGATTTTAAGCGGTCGTCCAAACCTTCAATTTCATTCGGCAAGCGGTCGCTGGTGAGAATAATTTGTTTGCCATTATTGATAAAATGATTGAAAACATAGAAAAATTCTTCCATTGTTTTCGCTTTACCCGCGATGAATTGTACATCGTCCATAATCAACAAATCAAACGATTGATAATCCTTTTTGAATTGGTCGAAATTGTGATTTTTGGACGCAGTAACCAAATCATTCATATAGCGTTCGGCGTGCAAATAACGAATTTTGGCGTGCGGCTCATTGGCTAATAAACGATTGCCAATCGCATGAATTAAGTGCGTTTTGCCCAAACCTGGCCCGCCGTATAAAAAGAACGGATTGTGCAGTTTATCACCTGGTTTTTTGCTAATCGCCACTGAAATGGCGTGGGCTAATTCATTGCTGTCGCCCACGACAAACGAATCAAACGAGTAGTCAGCAATCAAACCTGTGCTGCCTGATTTTTCTTCCCTTTCTGCAACAGGCGTATTTGTGTGGGCAAGCGGTTTTTCAGGCGATTTTTCAGGTTCGGGTGTTTTTATTGCTTGGGCAGCAGGCGTAAAAACAGGCATTGCCCCCTTGCCTTCTTTGAATACCAAAGGCGGCGTATTCGGGCAGTGTTCCGCTTTAAATTGTTCGATTTTAGGAGCCACATTGGTGCGTACGCCCCGCAGGGTGAAATCATTCGGTGCGTAAATATTCCATTGCCCGCCCGCGTCATCAGCAGAAAGCGACACCAACCACATACGAAATTGCGGCGGCAATTCTTGTTGCAGATACTGGGTTGATTGAGATAAAAATTCGGACAAAGTCATCATAAATCTGTGGGCTGCCTGAAAATGTTTTTTGGGGGAAATTCTATTACGCACTTCTTAAAATTCAAGTTTTAAGCCATTGGTGTGTGGCACTATGGGGAATTTTAAGCAGTTTTGTATTGCATTTTGCAATTGCAAAATAGGTTGCTATTGTAACAAAAAACGCCGTTATTTTCAGGCAGCCTGAAAATTTTTTTATTGCCACACGGATTCGATTTTGCTTACGCAAAATCTTTAAAACTTTAAAATTTAAAGGAATTGCGTGAGCAATTCCGAATCCGTGTGGCATTGAAAATCTATGTTTTCAGGTTGCCTAAATTTCTTCTTGTCATTGCGAGCCGTGCTATGCACGGCGTGGCAATCCCCTTATCAATTAGGTAAATTAACCGTTTCAGGCTGCCTGAAAATTTTTTTATTGCCACACGGATTCGATTTTGCTTACGCAAAATCTTTAAAACTTTAAAATTTAAAGAAATTGCGTGAGCAATTCCGAATCCGTGTGGTATTGAAAAATCTATCTATTCAGGTACTTTTTTCAATTCATCAATCGAAATCGCAAACGCTGCTGCATAGCGGGCTAATTTGTGTTCAGTCAGCCTGAAAAAAATTTTGGGTTGCAAATGGCGTTTGACTTGCCACGCAAAAAAGCCTGCGGCTTGAGCCAAATTCGGCAGTTCATAACGAAAGCGGTACATATAATAATAAAGCGGCGAATAAACGCCTGCCAAAACCGCTTGGCGAGCCGCTTCGGTGCGTTCGTCTAAATCGGCAACCGCTTGTTTGGTAACAAATTCTTCCACTTGCCAACCGTTTGTAACGCTGGCGGTGTAGCGTCCATTATCCGTGGCATACACCACGCGTTTGAAGCCTTTGTAAGTGCTTGCATTATCTTGCGGAATGTCTTGAACTTCCATTTACACCACTTCCAACAACATAAACGATGACGAAAAACGCCCACTTTCGGGGATATAACACAAGATTTTCTCACCTGCTTGCAAATTATGCGTTTTCAAAAATTCGTCTAACATAATGTAAATAGACGCAGAGCCTGTATTGCCTTTACTCGGCAGATTAGTGAACCATTTTGCAAACGGAATTTCAAAACCGATATTTTTTAAGCCGTCATACACTTTTTGGCGGAAAAATTGTGATGAATAATGTGGCAGAAAATAATCCACTTCATCAGGTTTGAGCGAATGCTTGGCAAGGCTTCTCGACAACGCTTTTTCTACGGTGTATTTGATGACATTATCGTTTAACAGTTTGACATTTTGTTTTACATTCATTACGCCGTCTATATGCTTGTTTTGATTATTGATTTCTTTCCAGCCGATAAATTGATTATCCACAAACTCACCGCCTGCATACATACACGCAGGCATTTCGTTGGCGTATGAAATTAAATCAATCCAATGAATTTTCAGGCTGCCTGAAATGGCTTTGTTGCTTAATAAAAACGCACCTGCACCGTCTGACAACATCCAGCGTAAAAAATCACGATTAAAAGCGTGCGTAGGGTGAAAGTTTGTTTCATCTTCTTGTTTGGAAAGAGAAAAATTTTCCTTTCGCATAATGGCGGACGCGGTTTCGGCGGCACTGGCAATCGCCATATTGTGTTCGCCACTTTTCACCGCATTAAAGGCATATTTACAAGCCGCCATACCTGCCACGCACACACCTGATAAACTCACCGCTTCTAACGGCGGAAAATCGTTTAACAAGCCCTGCACCATAACGCCGTGTCCTGGTAGCGTTTGGTCAGGATAAGAAGTGCCGCAAGACAATAGCGTAACCTGTTGTTTTTCTTCTTGATTATTAAATAAGTTTTCAATCGACAAAGCGGCTAACTCGGCACACGAATGTGTGGTCTGACGCGTTTTCGGGTCAATCGCATAATAACGGCTTTGAATGCCATTAGACGATAAAATACGGCGGCGAAGACGAGATGGACTGTCGCCTGCCACGCCCAACACGCTTTCCATAGCGTCATTATCAATCGGTTGATTCGGCAAAAATGCGGCGGTGCGGTTTAAATATACAGTGTTCATTGTAAAATTCATTCAGGCTGCCTGAAAAGGTCTATTTTACTTTACTCCCCACTTGGGGCGGCGAAATATTTTTTTTGTGCGGCAATTTTTTGCCGTGTGAGTGGCTTAATCAGCATTTTAATCACGGCTGAAATTGGCACAACTGTTAATATCATCAATATTAAAAAAACAATATAAAACAATAGGATAAATTTGCGTAATACGGGGGAAATTTTGCCTGATGAAATGAGCAACTTGCCCCATAAATAAAAACTTCGGCGGGCGATTTTTTCGCTGGCGATTAGGTTTTCATTGACTTTCACTGCACCCATATTGTGCCACATGGTTTCGTTCAGGCTGCCTGAAAGAAGTACGGTGCGTGTTTTTTCGCCAAAGCGGCGGCAGTCGGCAATGTCGGTGTCTAAAATGCCTGCCGCAGGCAAGCCAAAGGCTTGTTTTTTGCCTGTTAAAAGCCATAAGGGTGTGGTGATAAAACTGGCGGCACTGCTGCATGCGTCAATTTTCACCATATTGCCGATAAGATGTGCATTCACTTGCGACAACATTTTTTTAACTTCTTCTTGTGCCATTAGCCACATATTGCGACAGCCGATTATCGTGGCAACTGGCGTGTTATTCAGCAATTTTTGGGCGGTCTCGTCTTGCAAAAAGGCAGTAATGGGTTGAGACGGCGATAAAAACCACACGGTATAAGCCAAGATAATTAAATCGTATTGATTGTGTTGCGTTTGAATCGGTTCAATTTCACACGGCTGAAAATGCACGGTTTCGGGAAAGGTGTTGAAAAAATGAATAAAACGCCACGGAAAAGCAAATTCTGTTTTGGGCTTGATGGGCAGCATTTCCACTTCAATATCGTCCGCCGCAAGTAGCGGTGCGGCAAAGTTTTCTACCATTTGCCGCAACTGCCCAGTTTGTGAGTAATAAACAATAAGAATGCGTTTTTTATCCATTTTTTCAACTGCTTATACTATTTTCAGACTGCCTGAAAGGTTGTTCTTCTGTTGTCATTTGTTCGTTGCTGTTTTCATTCTGTTGTTCTTTACGGCAAGAAACATAGTGCATACGCACAATGTAACTATTGATTAAAGTAACCACGCCTAATGGAATAAGGAAAATGGTAATCGCTGCAACAACTACTGCTGCTTCACCCCCCCTACCAACTAATGAAAATAACAACAAACAAGGAATAGATGATAAGAATGTGTTGATAATAATCATACTTTTTGTATCATATTTTTGTAGTATTTCGGCAGTCAATGCCGCAGGAATGAGTAAAATCATATATACAAGAGCGATACCACCTAAATTTAAATTTTCCAAAAATTTCACGCCATATATTATCAATAAAATAACATATAAAATACAAATCCAAACCACAGACCATACACCCCAAATAATAAATCTGGCTATGCGTTCGCTAAATGGGATACTCATTGATTATTCCTATATCTAATTGAAAAATAAATATTTTCAGGCAGCCTGAAAGATTTTCTGCCGTTACGGTGGGCAGGAATGCCCACCCTATAAGGTTTATGTCGTTGCGGTGGGTCGAAGACCCACCCTACGATATTACTGGTTTTTCGCAATCGCTTCTTGCAAAGCCGCCGCAGGGGCGTAGCCTGCTTGCACTTTGCCGTTTGGAAATACCAAAGTGGGCGTGCCTGTAAAGCCTAATTTGCGGGCTAATTGCAGTGTGCGGTCAATCGGTGTATCGCACGGTGCAACTTCTGGAATGGGTTTGTTTTCACGCATCACCGTAAGCCACGCACCTGTGCGGTCTTTGCTACACCAAACTTGTTCCGAGCGTTTTTTCGCTTGCGGGTGCAAAGCATCAACAGGCATCAAGAGCGTGTAAATGGTTAAATCGTTCATTTTGGCAAATTCTGCTTCCAAACGGCGGCAAAATGGACAGTCAATATCGTTAAACACCACGACTTTATTTTTGCCACTGCCACGCACTTCGACAATCGCGTCTTGCAAGGGCAAATCGGCGAAATTCACTTTGCGTAAATCTTCCAAGCGGTCGGCGGTTAAGTTTTTCTTGGCTTTTAAGTCAATTAACGAGCCTTCAATTAAATAGGCAGCATTTTCATCAACATAATAAATTTCGTTGCCGTCAAACACCACTTCATACAAACCTTTAACAGGCGATTTTTTTACCGATTGCACTTTTAAGTTGTGTTCTTTATAACTTTCTTCCAACGCCGCTTTCACTTGCTCGGGCGTTTTTGCCGTTGCCGATTGCATATTACCGCCGCAAGCGGTGATGAAAATCAACAAACCTGCTAATACACTGTTTTTCAAACGCATGACTTTTTCCTACTTGAAATGAATAATCAAAAGGTTTAATAATGCCATAAAATCAAGATTTTTGCATTGTTTTACATTTTTCAGGCAGCCTGAAAACGAAAAGGCGAAAAACTGAAATTCTTCACTCTTACAAATTAAAATCTTTGTAAAACATTTGGTTAATCAACAAGAGACATGGAAAAGTTTCTGTCATTATCGCACTCTGGCTGTGATGAAATCACGGTATGAAAAAACATTTGACATATGTATCATATACTATATATAATTTATATAATTCAGATTATTCATATAAAGGAAATAATTATGGCAGGCAAACTTTGCCCTAATTGCAACGAATTGACTCTCTTCACAAAGGGGAATGAGTTCAAATGTAAATGTGGTTTTACTGCAACACGCCCCCCTAATGGTGGGAAAGGTGGGCGTGGAAAAAAATGTGTAAATTGCAAACAATTCACAGTATTCAACAACAATACTTGCACTAATTGCGGAACAATTTACAAATATCCAGAAGATAATTGAAAAATAAAAAAGGAGTCTAAAATGGCTGGTAAAAAATGTCCTGAATGTGGCAAACAAACACTATTCCAAAACAAAAATGAAATTAAATGTAGCACATGCGGTTCTACGGCAACAATTCCCCCTAATGAAGGTAAAGGTGGGCGTGGGAAACAATGTTTTAATTGTGAAAAATATAAAGTATTTAATGGCACTTGTCATGAATGTGGAACAGTTCATACCTATCGTGATAGCGAGTAATATTTTGGAAATTAAAAAAAGCGAAGAACTGAAATTCTTCGCTTTTTCCATTTACAACATTTCTCGTCTTAATTCATCTGCCGATTTAGGCGACAGTAAAGCGGGAGCAATATCAAACACCGTATAAGCACCGCTTTGACCTTGCTGGTTTAAGCGATACGCCGCTCGGGCGTACGCCACTAATACGCTCGCAGTAAATTCAGGGTTAGAATCTAATTTCAGCGAAAATTCAATAATGTGTTTGGTTTCGCCATTTTCGCCTGTTTGCCCACTTCGCAGAACAAAACCGCCATGCGGAATGCCGCCGTGTTCGCGTTTTAAAGTTTCCAAGTCGATAAAATGTACTGTGGTGTCGTAATCAGCAAAATAGTTGGGCATAGTTTTGATTTCATGCTCAATTTTTGCTTTATCTGCCCCGTCTTTAACCACCACAAAACACTCACGCAAATGTTTTTCGCGGATGCTTAAATCGGGATTTTTGCCTTGTCGCACGCTTTCCAAAGCGGTTTCAATCGGCACGGTGTATTGTCTTGCGTCCAAAACACCGTCAATGCGGCGGATTGCGTCCGAATGCCCTTGACTCACACCCTTACCCCAGAAAGTGTAACTGTTGCCAACCGTCAGCACGCTTTCACCGATTAAGCGATTGAGCGAGAACAAACCAGGGTCCCAGCCCACCGCAATCACGCCGACATTTTTGCCACCTTTGGCAGCGTTATCCACCGCTGCAAAATGTTCAGGAATTTTAGCGTGGGTGTCAAAACTATCCACCACATTAAAATGTTTTGCAAATTCAGGGGTTTGCGTAGGTAAATCAGTGGCACTGCCGCCACACAACACCAACACATCAAACTTACCTGTGTGGCTTAAAATTTCATCAACCGAAAACACCGCCGCACCGTAAGTTTTCACCGCAGCAGGATTGCGACGCGTAAAAACGCCGTAAAATGCCATATCAGGGCAATTTCGCACAGCCAACTCCACGCCACGCCCCAAATTACCGTAACCCAAAACGGCGATTTTAATTTTATTCATTGCGTTATCCTTTTTTCACTAAATATAAGCCATTATAATATCGTTATATTAGCATAAAATTTTATTTTATCTATTTTTATTGATATTTTTCATACGATAAATAATATTTATTAAGATTTTATTTCCATGTTTTGTATTTTTGTAGAATGAATAGATAAAATATTATATTTTATAAATGTTTTAGAATTTTATGCTAAAAATAAAGTAAAAACGCATTTTTATGCTTATTTCAGGCAGCCTGAAAACAATGAGCAATGATTTTGTTTTGCCTTACGGCAAAACGGATTACTTTTAAGACAACGCTTCGATTTTATGTTCAGGCAACCTGAAAAGTAAATCGAAGCGTTATCTCAACATATTCGTCAAGCCACAGGCTTGACATAACAACTACTCACTGCTAACTGCTAACTGCTAACTACTCATTGCCAACTGTCTTTGCAAAAACTGTATCACCACTGCGGTGTTTTTTGCCGCTGTATTGAGCGAAGTGTTGCCGTCGTGTCCGCCGCTTTCATTGAGATACAACAAGGCATTGGCGTGTTTTTCGGTTAATTTGGCGTATAACTTCATCGCGTGAATGGGGGTTACGCGGTCATCGGCTAAATCTGTGGTGATTAAAATCGCAGGCAAGTCGCCAGCCACATTATCTAATTGGGCGATTGGGGACAAGCGTTGTAAGGCTGCCTGAATGTTTGTATCGCTTGGCTCACCGTATTCGTCTATCCAAGACGCACCTGCTCCAAATTGCGTGTAGTGCAACATATCGGCAAGCGGCACTTCGGCAACCACTGCTGCCATTTTTTGCGGTATTTGGCACATCGCGGCGGCGGCAATTAACGCTCCGTTGCTGCCGCCTTGCACTGCGGTTTTGGCAGGCGTTGTTAAGTTTTTGTGCTGAATATCGTCAATGACTGCCACTAAATCTTCTACTGCCTTATATTTATGCTCTCGTTGTGCGGCATAATGCCAATCCACGCCCAACTCGCCGCCGCCACGCACGCAGGCGAAAACGATGGCACCGCCTAATTCTAACCAGTGTTTGCCCAAAATTTCCTGATAATTGGGCAAGGTATTTTCGCCAAAACCGCCATATACCAAAACAATCGTGGGCGTATTGGGATTGGCTTGTTTGCCACACCAAAAATAAGGAATTGCCGTGCCGTCTTGGCTTGTTGCCGTATCTTGTTTTAATTCAATATTTTCTAAATCAAACACTGCACGGCGGCGGCGTATCACGCTTAACTCATCGCACCCTGCGTCCCACAGATACAAAACAGGCGGATTGATTGCGTCTTCTGCCAAAAAATAAAACACATCGCCGCCCAATGGCTGGTCGGTGAGTTCTATGGTTTTTGCTGTAACCTGCGGTGCTGCCACTTCTCGCCACGCACCGCCTTCGTTGAGTTGCCATGATTTCAGGCAGCCTGAAACATTGTCTAAATAATAAATCAACACAAAATGGCGTGAAGTTTCAACTATTTGCAAACTTTGTTTATCCTGCGGATTAAACAGCACAAACGATTCTAATAATTGTCCTTTGGCAAATTTCACCGCAATCAACGAGCCTTGTTTGTGCGTTTGCTTGGTGCGTTTCCATGTCTTTTGCAGACGCAACAGCAAAAACCCGCCCAAAACACCGCACAATTCCGCACCGTCTGGCAAGGGCAGAGCCACAGGTTCATCGTTTTTATCTACCACAAAATATTCAGGCGTAAAAAAGCCGTGATTCACACAAATAATGTCCAAATCTTTGCCCTGCGTATCCAAATACCGCCACGCATCAACGCCGACTACATTAGGGGCTGCCTGAAAAACAGGTTTTGCCGTTTCAAAACTATCGCCACGATGAAACAACCACACTTCTCGTGGATAACCGCTGTGCGTTAAATGGCGTTCGTCAAACGCAGGACACACCCACAGGCTGTCTTTATCTCTCCACGCAATATGATTTTTACCGCAGGGAAAATGAAAACCGTTTTCCACAATTTTTTTATCAATAAAATCAAACTCTAATGTATATGCCGCGTCCGAACCTTGTGGCGATAAAAACAGCAACGCCCGATTAGGATTAGTCTCGCAATGCGTAACCCCTGACAGATAAACACTTTCGCCCAAGATTTCATCAAAATCAGCCACAGAAAACAAAATTTCCCAATCAGGGATTGCCGCACGATAATACTGGGCATTGCACCGCCGATAAACGCCTTTGGGATAATGCGTATCCTGCAAAAAGTGATACATCACATCATTGTGCTCTTCGCACAAAGGAATGTGGTGCGAGTCGGAAAGCATTTGCTGAATATCTTGTTGCAAGGCATAAAATTCAGGATTTTGGCACAACAAAATTTCCGTGCATTGCGAAGCCGTCTTGGCAAACAACAGCGTTTCATCAGAAAGCGTTTCTAAATCAGGACGATAGGGAGTAAGCATGGTTTTGATTTTTCAATAAATTGAACAAAAATTGATTTTATGCGATTTTTCAGGCTGCCTGAAAAGTTTTTCACATTTTCTCCTGATTTTCAGGCAGCCTGGAACCTTTGCAAAACCTATTTATCTATATAATAAATGCAAATGTTATAGGGTGGGCATTCTTGCCCACCGTCAAGCCGCAAGGCTTGATTGTGGGGTGGGTTTTAACTTCAACTTTGTTTCAACCCACCATTTGCCCATAAGAGCAAAAACAACCTTTCATCATTCCGCCAATCAACGCCTTGCGGCGTTGCGGTGGGTAAGAATGCCCACCCTATAACCACTCTTTCAGGCAGCCTGAAACAAGCATTATTTTAAATAATCAATATATTTCTTTTGTGCTGTGCCATAAATCCGTTAAAATGCTACCTTTTGCAGATTATTGATTATTAGGGAAGATGACGATGAGAATTGGTATCCCCAAAGAGAGTTTGGACGGCGAGAAACGCGTTGCTGCCACACCGATTACGGTTGCCCAGTTGGTGAAATTGGGCTTTCAGGTTGCCGTAGAGCAAGGTGCAGGGCGGTTGGCGAGTTTTGCGGACGAAGTGTATGCCGCCGCAGGGGCGGAAGTGGTGGAAAATGTTTGGCAATCCGAGATTATTTATAAAATCAATGCCCCCACTGATGAAGAAATTGCGGCAATGAATGAAGGTGCGGTGTTGGTGTCGTTTATTCAGCCTGCACAACACCCTGTTTTGCTTGAAAAATTAAAAGATAAAAATATCACCACGCTGGCGATGGATATGGTGCCACGCATTTCGCGTGCTCAATCTATGGACGCTTTGTCGTCTATGGCGAATATCAGCGGTTATCGGGCGGTGGTGGAAGCGGCTCATGCGTTTGGGCGTTTTTTCACGGGGCAAATTACTGCCGCAGGTAAAGTGCCGCCTGCCAAAGTGTTGGTCATCGGTGCTGGCGTGGCAGGTCTGGCAGCGATTGGTGCGGCTCATTCTTTGGGTGCGGAAGTGTATGCGTTTGATACGCGTCCCGAAGTGGCGGAACAAATTGAATCGATGGGCGGTCATTTCTTGAAATTAGATTTTAAGGAAGAAGAAAGCGGCTCTGGCGATGGCTACGCCAAAGTGATGAG
Organism: Neisseriaceae bacterium; assembly: GCA_017518845.1. Classification (GTDB taxonomy): domain Bacteria; phylum Pseudomonadota; class Gammaproteobacteria; order Burkholderiales; family Neisseriaceae; genus RGIG9985. The sequence continues at coordinate 4,648 of JAFWTP010000217.1, read as the reverse complement.
CGAAGAGTTTATCGCCGCGGAAATGGCTTTGTTTGCCGAACAAGCAAAAACGGTGGATATTATTATTACCACAGCCGCCATACCAGGTAAGGCTTCGCCCAAACTCATCACCCGCGACATGGTGGATAGTATGAAAAACGGCTCGGTGATTGTGGATTTGGCTGCCAGTGGCGGCGGTAACTGCGAATACACCGTACCCGGTAAGGCAGTGATGACACAAAACGGTGTACGCATTGTGGGTTATACCGATTTGCCCAACCGCTTATCTGGGCAGTCTTCGCAACTTTATGCAACGAATTTGGTGAATTTAACCAAGTTGTTGTCGCCTGAAAAAAATGGCGAAATTGTGTTGAATTTTGAAGACCAAATTATTCGCAATATGACGGTTACGCATCAAGGCGATACTATGTATCCGCCGCCGCCGATTCAGGTTTCTGCTGCACCGAAAAAAGAAGAACAAACCGTTCAGGCAGCCGCTCATAAGGAAGATAAACCTGTGGCAGCGTGGAAACGCATTCTGCCTGCAATTATTGGTGCGGCGGCAATTTTGCTGATTGGTGCGGTTGCTCCCGAAACGCAAAAAGAAGCCGATTTATTATCGCATTTGGTAGTCTTCGCCCTGTCGTGCGTGATTGGCTATTATGTGGTGTGGAATGTAACTCATTCTTTGCACACACCCTTAATGTCGGTTACAAATGCCATTTCGGGCATTATTATTGTCGGGGCGTTGTTGCAAATTGCCCAAGACAACTGGTTTGCGTCCATTCTGGCGTTTATCGGCATATTTTTGGTGAGCATTAACATATTTGGCGGCTTTTTCGTAACCCGCCGCATGCTCAATATGTTCCGCAAAGATTAAGGAGAAACGAATATGTCATCAGGAATTGTTACTTCTGCATATATTATTGCGGCAATCTTCTTTATCTTGGCACTGGCGGGCTTATCCAAACAAGAAACCGCGAAAAACGGCAATCTGTTTGGTATGATTGGTATGGCAATCGCCTTAATCGCCACAATTTTCAGCGAAAACACCGCAGGTTTGGGCTGGATTTTCATCGCTATGGCATTAGGTGCGGCAGTCGGCATTTATAAAGCGAAAATAGTCGAAATGACGCAAATGCCTGAATTGATTGCATTATTGCACAGTTTTGTCGGCTTAACCGCGGTTTTAGTGGGCTTTAACAGTTTTATTCAATCCGAGAATATCACCGCCGATATGCACACCGTGCATTTAATTGAAGTCTTTTTGGGCGTATTTATCGGTGCGGTAACCTTTACAGGCTCGATTGTGGCTTGGGGCAAACTGAAAGGCAAAATCAGCGGCAAACCGATGACACTGCCACACAAACACCTGCTTAATTTAGCGGCGTTAATCGTGTCATTTGTGTTGCTGATTATCTTTGTTGCGGTTGAAGGCTCTTGGTTCTGTTTAATCTTAATGACCATTATCGCTTTGGCATTTGGCTGGCATTTGGTTGCGTCCATCGGCGGTGCGGATATGCCTGTTGTGGTTTCTATGCTCAATTCCTATTCAGGCTGGGCAGCCGCTGCCGCAGGTTTTATGCTGTCGAACGACTTGCTGATTGTAACAGGTGCGTTGGTTGGCTCGTCAGGTGCAATTTTGTCTTACATTATGTGCCGTGCAATGAACCGCTCGTTTATCTCGGTGATTGCAGGCGGCTTTGGCACAGACGGCTCGTCAAGTGCTTCAAGCGAAGAAGTGGGCGAATATCGTGAAGTCAAACCTGCCGATGTGGCAGATATGCTCAAAAACGCAAACAGCGTGATTATCACACCAGGCTATGGCATGGCAGTGGCACAAGCACAATATCCAGTGGCAGAAATCACCGAAAAACTGCGTCAAAAGGGTGTGAGCGTGCGTTTTGGCATACACCCCGTAGCAGGACGCTTGCCAGGTCATATGAATGTGCTGTTAGCCGAAGCCAAAGTGCCGTATGACATTGTGCTGGAAATGGACGAAATCAATGACGACTTTGCCGATACCGATGTGGTTTTGGTGATTGGTGCGAACGACACCGTCAATCCAGCAGCCATGACTGACCCCAATAGCCCGATTGCAGGTATGCCCGTGCTGCGTGTGTGGGAAGCCAAAACGGTTGTGGTCTTCAAACGCTCCATGAACACAGGCTACGCAGGCGTGCAAAATCCATTATTCTTCAATGAAAACAGTGTAATGTGCTTCGGCGACGCCAAAGCAACCGTTGATGAGATTTTGCATAGTTTGAATGGGTAAGAAAAATAAAAACGGTATCGCAAGATACCGTTTTTATTTTCAGGCTGCCTGAAAATTATTATCTATCAATCAATTTTTTGGATTTCATAATTGCTTGATAAGGTTCTGCAAATTGCTTTCTATATTCTTCACCCTTAAAATGTGATTGAACAACCGTTCTAATTCCTTCATCATTTATCCACCATTGTTCGTTATCATAACTAAAATTATCAAAATTAAAATTTGTATTTCTTTCTGCAAGTATATAACGATTATTATCTTCATCGAAATCAGGACAAGAATAAATTGTAGTCTTCTCTATCAACTGTTGTTCATTAAAAATCAAAATATATATATCAGGATTTTCGTTATTCATATCAAGCCAAAAAAATTGTCTTTTATTTAAATTAAAATCATCACTTATTATTGTCGGACTCATATTTATATCTTTATCTAAATAAGTATAAATATTTCTTGTTTTATTTTGAATATCAACAATATCAATATATTACATCTTTTCTTGTGGTCTATACCAAACTAATGTTAAATAATCTCTTATTGGATTTGTAGTAAGAGAATTAGAAAATTGTGTACAATCCGTATCCATAATAATATATTGTTCTCTTCTTTTTTCACCATTCGCATAAAAGTCTTGAACAGCACAATAATTTTCTGCTGTTTTACCTAAAATAACACGATAATATTTAGCCTGATTTTTATCGTCAGTTAAAGTGTAAATTGTTTTATCATTTTTCTGTTTTTCTTCTTGAAAATAATAAATTGTTTTACCGTCTTTTTTAACGATTTTACTGTTAATATATTCCTGATTTTCTGTAATTTTATTTTGAACTTCTTCGTCAGTAGGAAAATTAGGAATAGTCGGTTTTTCTGGCAAAGGCGTATTAGGGTCAAGCACTTTTACATCATATCCGCCTGCTTTCATTATTATATTGCCTGCTTTTTTGTTAAAATTTTCCGTTTGTTCTTGACTGCACGCAGTCAAAGCAAATGCAAAAGTTAAAGCAATAAAATTTAATTGATTTTTCATCGTTGATACTCCTAATACTAAATTAAAAACAATCTTTCAGGCAGCCTGAAAAAATCCGCCTAATTTTATAAGCGGATTTTTTATCTCAACATTATTTACCCATTCTGCGGCGGACATTTTCCAAGGCTTCAATCGCTCGCTTATGGCCAGTGGCGGCAGCGCGTGAAAAATGGTATTCGGCTTTTTGCAAATCCACTGCCGTGCCGTAGCCGTTTTCATACATCACGCCTAAATTAAAATGCGATGCCACATCGCGGTCGCTTTCCACTGATTGTTTCAGCAGTTCAAACGCTTGCTGGTCGTTGTTTTGCGTGTTATCACGCAAATACGCCCCAGCCAAGTTGTTTTGTGCCATTTTATTGCCTTGCTGTGCGGATTTTTCCAACCAGTATTGTGCTTGCTGTAAATCCCGTTCCACGCCCCAACCACTGCGATACATTGTTCCTAAAATGGCTTGGGCATTGGGATTTCCCTCTTCTGCCGCTCGCTGAATTTCAGGCAAATGGCGAATGTAATCTTCTTTAATTTCTGCCACTGTTTTGGCGGTGGCAATGTTCAAAGAACACAATAATGCAGCAAATAATAAGGCTTTTTTCATTAAAAACTCTCCAAAAGATAAAGGTTGAAAGGTGTGTTGATTATCGCATTAAAATCTTTTGCAACGCAAAATAAACGCTCACCAAAAAGGCATTTATAGACAAAAAAACAACATTTAGGCTTATATAGTCGATTCACAGCAAAATCATGCAGCGTTAGGAAAGCCTTGCCGTATTATCTATACTGTCGTAGGCTCCCAGCCTTGCCTGCTTTTGCTGTGAACCAACTATATCGTCATTACATTAAATTATTTCAGACAGCCTGAAAGGATAGATTTTTAAAACGCCACACGGATTCGAGATTGCTAACGCAATCTCTTTAAAAACAAAATTTAAAGGAATGGCGTTAGCCATTCCGAATCCGTGTGGCAATAAAAAAATAAAATGATTACAGTAGATTAAATAATTTTCAGGCTGCCTAAAAACCTTTCAGGCAGCCTGAAAATGCTTTAAGCAACCACAAAATTAGCCATAAACAGGCAATTTATCGCACAGTGCTTTGACTTTTTTAGCCACTTCGGCAATCACCGCTTCGTTTTCAGGATTATCCAAAACATCGGCGATTAAGTTGCCTAATTCACGCGTTTCTTCTTCTTTGAAGCCGCGTGTGGTCATAGCCGCCGTGCCTAAACGAATGCCTGATGTTACAAACGGTTTTTCAGGGTCGTTTGGAATGGCGTTTTTATTCACGGTAATATGAGCCCGCCCCAACGCCGCTTCTGCCGCTTTGCCTGTTAAGTTTTTGGGGCGTAAATCCACCAAAAAGACATG
>JAFWTP010000216.1 GCA_017518845.1 Neisseriaceae bacterium | reverse complement strand
CTGCCTGAATGTGTGCTGGATTTTTTTAACGGAAGTTTTCAGGCAGCCTGAAAGGGTTTTTTGTTTATGGTTAAATAATGAATTTAGCGTTAATGAGTTATGTTTTGTTCTGTTGAATTTTTTTGAATAATATCATTAGCAGTCATCGGAAAACATTCTCGGTATTCATAACAAAGTTGCAAAAGTTTTTTTCGTAATTCATTATCTTTAAATATGATTGCGATTAACATATTCATCAAATGAACTAAACCATTTGAATTTTGTAACATTTGCATGATGAGTATTACAGGATAACCTGTTTTTTCTCTTGAAAAAGCAAGTGTTCCACTATGAATGTGTGAGTGTAAATATTTTAATAAATTATTTTTAAATTCATGCAAAAGTTCGCTTATTTGTTTAGGCAAATCGACATCATCTGCGTATTCCTTTATTTTCTCTAACATTTCATTTATTGTTGGCATTTTATTATCTAATTTTCTATATTCTTCCGATAACTCTTGATTTAATTGTTTCACAAAATTATCAGGAGTAAGATAATAAATCCATACAGAACGAACAAGCGATTCATACTGTAATCTTAATAAAGCAATTGCTGAATTTAACTGTCTGTTTTCAATTAAAATTCTCATCGCATTTCCATGTTCTAATGATATATTGCAATAAGAAAAAAAACTTTTCAAACGAATATCGTTAGTTTCTCCGTACGAATATAATTTGTTATAAACTAAATAGTTTATTTTTTCAATTAAATTATGTGTATCCGATAAAAGTTTATTCAAACTTTCAATTTTTACTGATTGTGTCATTTTGTTTTCTTTGTATGATTAAATGCTATTAACAGTTATATTTTTTCAGGCTACCTGAAAATCATCAAATCTGAAAAGAAATGGTTTTACCTGATGACAACTTAACCGATAAACTTAATTCACCGCCCATTGCTTCAATATAGCGTTTCATTGATGATAATTTAATATCTTTACCCCGTTTTTCCAACGCAACCACAGCGGGCTGTGCAATGCCCATAGCGTCTGCCATTTGTTGTTGTGTTAATTGCAATTCTTCACGAATTTTATAAAGTTGCAAATCAATCATCATCTCTTCGGCACCGCGTTTGATTTTTTCTTGCCGTTCTTTGGGTAATTTGGCAAACTCTTCATCGTATGTTCGTAAGGTTAATTTTTTCATTGTTTATCTTCCTGTATTTGTTGCAAATATTGTTCATAAGTTTTTTCTGCCAACGCAATCAATTCTTTATAAAATTTCTTTTCATTTTTACCCTGTTTATTACCGCCACAGATTAAAACCGCATTGCGTTTTGGGTCAAAAATAAAACAAATTCTAAATACCGAACGAGCAAATGGCACGCGTAACTCTTTCATATTGGGATATTTTGAGCCTTTCAGTGTATCAACCAACGGTCTGCCTTGTTGAGAACCATTTTGCTTTAACACTTCGATTGCCATATATATTTTGTCGATTGCGTCTTCACTTAACCCCATAAACCATTCCCAAAATGGGTCAAGCATAATAATATTGCATTTTTGTTGCATTTATAAACTCTAATTTATAATTTATCGAATTGTAGCAAATATAAATGTTTGTGTATAGTCAAAAATTCAGGCAGCCTGAAAAAATTATTCTTCCGCCTTACTTTTTAGCGCCATATTTAAATAGTGGAACATTGACCACAGCGTTAAAATGCACGCAATCCACATTAGGGCGTTGCCGATGAATTTAAGCGATAAGCCAAGTTGTGGAATTTCCCAGATTAACAAAAATACAATCGCAATCATCTGCACTGTGGTTTTGACTTTGCCGATATAAGCCACAGCCACGCTTTTGCGTCTGCCTGATTGTGCCATCCATTCTCGCAAAGCGGAAATGGCGATTTCGCGGCTGATGATAATCATCGCGGCAACGGCGTAGGTGCGGCTTAATGAAACTAATAAAATTAAGGCGGCAGCAACCATTAACTTGTCTGCCACAGGGTCTAAAAACGCTCCGAAATCGGAAGTTTGTTGCCAGCGGCGTGCTAAAAAGCCGTCTAACCAGTCGGTTACCGCTGCCAAAATAAACACGCCCGCCGCCAGCCAGTTTGCCCACGCAGGCGGGTGATTTTCAAACAGCAATAGGGACGCAAACACGGGGATTAAGATAACTCTTAACCAAGTGAGCATTAGGGGAATGGTCAGCGGTTTCATAAAAAGCGTGGTGCGTGAAAAACCCGCTTATTGTACAACAATTCGCAAAAATTGCCATTATCTTTGATAAGCGGTTGTTTTCTAAACGGTAACGGTGTTTTTTGTGGTTTTCAGGCTGCCTGAAATCTATTTTCGTCTCTCAACCCATTCAATCAATTCATCAACCGACACAAAGCCGATCAGCGGGTCGCTTTTTTTATCGGGGGCGGTTAAGACGAATAAACCAGGCGGGCCAAATAAGCCGTATTGTTTTAAAACTTCTCGTTGTTCTTCGCTGTTAGCGGTTACATCGAATGTAAAAAATCTTTGTTTATCAATATATTGCCAAAGTTTTTCTTGATTAAGCGTTTTGGCTTGCATTTCGCGGCAGGAAACACACCAGTCGGCGTAAAAATCGACAATCACTATTTCATTCGGCTTCTCGGCAAAGGCAGTGGCAATCGCCTGTTGAAAGTCGTCTGCTGTGGTGAATGTGTGGTGTGTGGGTGCTTGCGTGTTTTGTGCCACAACGGTTTTGGGTTGCATACCGTAATACGCCACGCCTAATCCTGCACAGATTAACAGCGTTGCAAATAAGGCGGACACCGTTTTTAGGCTGCCTGAAAGGCGTTTTAATCGCACAAATAATAAGCCTGCGGGAATAATTAAAATCAGGCTGTATGTGGCAAGTATCAAGCGTTTGGGTAAATAAGGGGACGCTAAAAACACGGCGGCGGATAAAATCAAACAGCCGAAAAACACTTGCACGGCACGCATCCACGCACCTGCTTTGGGCAAAAATGCCGCACCAAAAACCGACACCGCAATCAACGGCACGCCTGTGCCAAGTGCCATAGCGTATAAGGCTAAACCGCCTAATAATGCGTCTGCACTTTTGCCGATATAGCCTAATGCAAACGCCAAAGGCGGTGCAATGCACGGTCCGATAATCAATGCGGAAAACATACCTGCCATAAACACCGACACGGCTTTGCCGCCTTTGTATTTGCCGCTTTTGTCAGCAAAAAATTGTTGCACTGCCTGCGGCATTTGTAGGCTAAATAGCCCAAACATAGACAGGGCTAATAGCACCAACAGGGCGGCGGCAGTTAGCACAACCGCAGGTTTTTGCAAAATCACCGTTAAAAACGAACCCGTTAGCCCCGCAAACACGCCCACAGCGGTGTAAGTTAAAGCCAAACCTTGTACATAAACAAACGACAGCCACAACGCCCGTTTTTTGCTCACCGTGCCGCCGCCTAAAACTGTGGCAGAAACAATCGGAATTAAAGGATACATACAGGCGGTGAAACTTAAACCCAAACCAGCCAAGAAAAAGGCTAATAAATTAGCACCCAAGCGGGTGCGAGAGATTTCAAACACGGACGGCTCGCCCCCCTTATCGGGCGGTGCTTGCGATAAAAATAAATCGGACGCACGCCGTTTGGGTTTAGCGGCATTATCAGGCATAAAAACGCCTGTTTTGCTGTTAATCGTAAATGTCGCAATTTCAGGCGGATAGCACACGCCAACAGCGGCACAGCCTTGAAATTCCACGCTGATTGTCCATTTTTCAGGCAGCGTTTGGCGGTGTGGCAAAATCACTTGGGCAGCGTTCAGATAAATTTCTTGCGTGCCAAAAAAATCGTCTGTTTTTTCCTTGCCTTGCGAATATTGCGGCGTGCCAAATAGGTTTTCAGGCTGCGTTTTAATCAGCGTTTTGCTTTTATATAAATAATAACCGTCCGCAATTTGAAACTGCACTGTGGTGTGATTATCCTGCACCACAACCTGCGGCGAAAACGCCTCCATCGGCTTTAACAATTTGGACGGATCAATCGCCCCCAAAGCCGATAAAGGTATGATAATAAAAGCAAAAAACGACAATAATTTTTTTAACATAATTTCAGGCTGCCTGAAAATAAATGATAGAAGTTCGCATTATAGCGTAAATTTTGGGAGAATGATTTTTTCAGGCTGGCTGAAACGCCTTTCAAAAATTCGCTCAATCATATATGATTGAGTACAGACTTTACAGTCTGTACTCATAAATAACATCGTTCATTAAATCACCATAAGGAGTATTTTATGTCCAGCAAAGCCCAAGAAATTTTGGCGTGGTTAGAGAAAAACCGCCGTCCTGAAATTCGTGTTCATTATCAAATCAGTCAAGGCAATTTGCCGATTGGGGCAAGTAAAATTGGCGGTTGTCCTGATGTGCCAAGCGATTTTGTATGGCCTTATGTTACTGGTGGGGGTATTTACGAAGACACTCCTACAACGATAGATGATGCTGATCGTCAAATGATTGCAGATGTGTTCTCGCCCCATAAAATGTTGGGTGCTAAAACAAAGGAAGAATTTCGTGCCACGCAGTGGGCAATGTTGGAAGCAAAACAAAAACTCATCGACCCAAGTTTTCAGTTGCCGCAGGGCGAGAAATTACAGCAATTTGAAGCAGGTATCGAGAAAATGTGGCAGGAAATACAACCGTTGCAAAAAATGTTTTCTCAAATGTTGGATGATATGAACGATGAAGAAGATGATGAAAATGAAGATGAAGAATCTGACTCCGAAGATGAAGAGCGAGCAAATTCGCCGCACCCTTTAACCTTTATGGCTCAATTAAATTTGGCAGAGTTGGCAGATTGCGATACGGAAAATCTGTTGCCCAAATCAGGTTTGTTGTCGTTTTTTTATGATTATGAAAGTGGCGATTGGGGCGATAATCAGCAATGTGCCAAAGTGTTTTATTTTTCTCCTGAAACGCCATTAGTGCGAATGCCTTTGCCGCTCGACCGCCAAAAAGATTGCGAAGATGAATATATTGATATTGGCGAATTGGCGGTGTCGTTTTCTCGTCAGTCGTTTGTGCCGTCAATGTATTATGCCGAAGAGCAATTTCCCGATATCGATGTTTGGCATGAGTTTCTTGATACGGTTGAATACGAACAATTATTCGGCGAAGCTCGAGAATGTTGCAGTATAAAATTGTTCGGTTGGGCAGAAACCATGCAACCTGATGTGATGGAAGAAGAATGTCAATTAAGAGCAATGGGTTTGAATCCGTATGATTATCCAAATGATCCGAAAATTGAGACAGAAGTCAATCGGCATAAAGATGATTGGATTTTGCTGTTTCAGTTGGATAGTGCACCTAATACAGACTTAATTTTTGGTGAATATGGTCGTCTGTATTTTTGGATACGCAAAGAAGACTTGGTAGCAAAGCGTTTTGATAAGGTGATTCATATAGTGCAGTCTTGATTAGTAGAAAAAAGCGTTTGTTTTTGAATGGTAAAACAAACGCTTTTTTTGTTTTTAGGCTACCTGAAAGGGATTGTGCAATGCCATTCTCCTTGCGTGCGGAGATTGCCACGCCGTGATTTCATCACGGCTCGCAATGACGATAAGGGCTGCCTGAAAAATAAACCGTGTCATTGCGAGATTTGAACTTTCGTTCAAATCGTGGCAATCCAGTTTTGCCTGACAAGGCAAAACACAACGCCAAAGGCGTTGTAACGGCAGTATTCAAAATAATTAAAGGCAACCTGAAAAATTGAAT
>JAFWTP010000215.1 GCA_017518845.1 Neisseriaceae bacterium | reverse complement strand
GGTATAACAGGTTATGAATTTGATTTGTGGTTAAAACAGCGGCAAAATAAATAATAAAACCCTTTCAGGCTGCCTGAAAGGATTTTTGCATTGTCGTTTTTCATAGTAGGAAGATTACTACGCCGTTGCTTACGCAACGGCTCGTAATGACCGTGAGGGTTTTCAGGCTGCCTGAAAATGATTTCAACCAAACCTACGGTTTGGCGGTGGGTTGTGTTGCCAACCCTACCTTACTCCGCCCCCAAAAACAGTTGATACGCCACATTGTCGGTTTGGTCATGAAAAGTATAGCCTATGTGTTGCAGAAAATCGTGGAATGCTTGATTGTCGGTGTCTGGCACATCAACGCCAACCAAAACCCTGCCGTAATCCGCACCGTGATTGCGGTAGTGAAACAGTGTGATATTCCACTGCGATTTCATCGCACGCAAAAAGCGTGGCAAGGCACCAGGGTGTTCGGGGAACTGTGCCGACAAGACGCGTTCGTTTTTAATTTTGTGCGTTCTGCCGCCAACCATATAACGAATATGCACTTTGGCGGTTTCGTTGTCGGTTAAATCTAATACAGGCAAGCGTTCGTCTTCTAATTTTTGCTTGATTTGGTTCAAATCGTCCATACCTGCGGTTTGAATGCCGACAAAAATATGTGCCAAACTGTCATCGCCATAACGATAATTAAATTCGGTGATATTGCGGTCGCCCAAAATTTCGATAAATTTCAAGAAACTACCTGGTCGTTCAGGAATGGTAACCGCCAAAATCGCTTCTCTTCTTTCGGATAATTCGGTGCGTTCGGACACATGCCGCAAGCGGTGAAAGTTAATGTTCGCACCGCTGGCAATCGCAATCAGCGTTTGATTGTTCGCATTTTCTCTTGCAATATATGCTTTCAAACCTGCCAAACTCAACGCCCCAGCGGGTTCGGTAATCACGCGGGTATCGTCAAAAATATCTTTAATTGCCGAACACACCGCGTCCGTATTCACCGTAATAATTTCGTCTAATAAATCACGACACAGGGCGAATGTTTCCTTGCCCACTTTTTTCACCGCCGTGCCGTCCGAAAACAAACCCACTTCGGGCAGCGTAATAATTTCGCCTGCGTCAATCGACTGCTTCATATCGTCCGAATCGTTGGTTTGCACGCCGATAACTTTAATATCGGGACGCACATTTTTAATATACGCCGCAATGCCCGCCGCCAAGCCGCCGCCGCCGATTTGCACAAAAATTGCGTCAATTTTGCGTGGGTGCTGACGGGTGATTTCCATACCGATGGTGCCTTGCCCCGCAATCACAAATGGGTCGTTAAACGGCGGAATATACACCATATTTTTTTCATCAACCAAACGCATGGCATAATCGTATGCGTCATTAAACGATTCGCCCGCCAAAACCACTTCGCCGCCTAAATTTTTCACCGCATCAACCTTAATTTGTGGCGTGGTTTTGGGCATAACAATAATCGCCTTACAGCCTAATTTTTTAGCACTTAACGCCACACCCTGTGCATGATTGCCCGCAGAAGCAGTAATCACGCCACGCTGCAATTCTTCGTCCGACAGTTGAGCCATTTTGTTATACGCCCCACGCAGTTTGAACGAAAACACAGGCTGCAAATCTTCTCGCTTAATAAAGATGCGGTTGTTGGAACGATGAGATAAATTTTTAGCAAAATCCAAAGGCGTTTCTACTGCCACATCATACACAGCGGCAGTGAGAATTTTTTGTAAATAATCAGAATGGGTGTTCATTTTGGGCTACTTCATCAGATAAAAGGTTGAATTATAACCTTTTCAGGCAGGCTAAAAGGGGATTATTTCTTTTAGCCTGCCTGAAACGAAGTTTCTACGAGCCGTCAGGTGAAGTTAAAAAAACCGCACAGTTCTAAACTGTGCGGTTTTGTTTGATGATTATTCTTCTGCGGTTTCTTCCACTTTTTCAGGCTTTTCGGTTTTTTCTGCCTTATTGCCTTTGGTTGTTGTTTTTTTCGCTGCAATCATCATCACCATTTGGCGGCCTTCCATTTTGGGGCGTTGTTCCACTTGTGCTTCTTCGGTTAAATCTTCTTCAACTCTTTGCAACAGTTTGGCTCCCAGATTTTGGTGTGCCATTTCTCGCCCACGAAAACGCAAAGTAACTTTGACTTTGTCGCCGTCTGCCAAAAAGCGGCGAATGTTTCGCATTTTAATTTGATAATCGCCCTCGTCCGTGCCAGGTCGGAATTTAATTTCCTTAATTTGCACTTGCTTTTGCTTTTTGCGTGCTTCATCGCGTTTTTTGGACTGCTCGTAACGATATTTGCCAAAATCCATAATTTTGCACACGGGCGGTTTGGCGTTGGGGGCAATTTCTACTAAATCAACATCGGCTTCATCTGCCTGACGCAGAGCCACTTTCAAGGGAACAATGCCTAATTGTTCGCCGTCTTTACTGATGAGTCGCACTTCTTTGGCGGTGATTTCACCGTTAATGCGTGCCTCTTTTTCTGGTGCTTGTGCGATGATAATGCTCCTAAAAGTTCGGTAAATAGGCTATTTTAATGATAGTTTCCTTAAAATTCAATATCTAAACGCATTTTATTGTTATAATTTCAACCTTTCAGGCTGCCTGAAAATCAAACATAAAGGAAAGATTGATGACACAAAGCACATTAGAATATCAACTTAAATCATTGATTTTACAAGAATGTGATAGATTAGACCACTTATCCGCAGACGATATTGCAAACGATGAACCCTTGTTTGGCGAAGAAAGTCGCGTAGGCTTGGATTCTTTGGACGCAGTGCAAATTGCTGTGGCGTTGCAAGCCAAGTTTGGCGTACGAATGGCAAGCGGTGCCAAAGCCAGACGACACTTGCAAAACATTGCCTCTTTGGCGGCGTTTATCCGCAAGGAACAAGGGCAATGACGGTGTTGATTACAGGCGGTGTAGTATCCTGCTCGCCTTGCCATATTGTTAAATATCCTGTTGATTTTACAGGAAAAATTGAACAAGTGCCTTCTTACAAAGCCTTTGCCGAACACAAACAAACAATTGATTTATTATGTGAAAAAATTGAACAACATATTTTAATGGCTTTGCACAATGCTCAATTAAATCTTTCTTTTTTAGATAACAATCCATTATTTTTATCTTCTACTTCTTTTCATATTTCGCAAGGCGAATTATTGTATCCTGCTATCGGCGAAAAATCGCTTTATCAATTCAATGCGATTGCCGAACAATTAAAAATAAAACACCCAAAATGGCAAATTTATACCATTGCCACTTCTTGTACTTCTTCTGCTAATGCTTTAATTTATGCAAAAAATAGCATAGATTGTGGTTTTTATGATAATGCCCTTGTATTAGGTTTTGAATGTTTTAACGATTTATCATTAAGCAATTTTTATGCTATGGGTTTGATAACAGAAGAATATCAACCATTTCAAGAAGAAGGTTTTATTTTGGGTGAAGGCATTGCATCGGTTGTTTTACAGAAAGAACACAAACATAATCAACAGGGTTTTTTCATAAAAGGTTCAGGCTGCCTGAATAGTCAAAATAACATTGCCGCTGTTGATTTTAATACCATTCAAAACACCATTGAAAACGCCTTAAATTCTGCTCATATTTTAGCAAAAGATATTACCTTAATTAAAGCAAATGCAGTAGGCAGTGTCAGTGATGAATATGAAAAAAGCATTTATCAAAATTTATTTCCAAAAACACCGATTGTGTTTTTCAAACAACATATCGGCAATACATTAGGCGCGTCTGTTTTAATAGAAATGGTTTTATTATTGCATTTGTTTCATTCAAAACAATTTACGCTATGTAATGAATTTTCTTTCAGGCTGCCTGAAAACATAAATCAAGGTGATTTTTTAATTTGCGGTTTTGGTTTTGGCGGAAATTGCACGGCATTAGTTGTGGGGAAAGAAAATGAATAATGTTTTTTATTTAATGGATACCGCACAATTTCGTTGTACGGAAAAAACCGATAATCAAGAATTAAAAAAAATTCTCAAACAACAATTTAATATAGACGCACGCCGTATTAACCGTTTAACTATGGCAAGTTTATTAGCGGTATTGCCTTTATCTTTAATAGATAAAAAAACACATCTTTACACAGGCACGGCATTTTCTTCGCCTGAAAAATTTAATCAACAAATGGATAGATTATTCCATAAAGAAATACCCAAACCATTTGATTTTATTTATAACATTGCCAACGCACCCGCATTTGAAATTGCCAAAACACTTGCTCTACAAGGCAATGCCTTAAATTGTGTTGTGCCGTATGACGAATACACCGCTTGGCAACAAATATTGAGTATGGCAGTGAGCGATTTATTGCTCAATAATACACAAAACGCTTTAATGTGTTTGGCGTATGAATATGTGAATGGCGATTGTGATGCACAATCTTTGATTTTATCTAAAAATAACCAGCCACACAAAATAGCCGATATTCGTTTGGTAGAGAATAAAAATAAAACAGATTTTTCAGGCAGCCTCATTGAATTATTACAACACAAACACAATGTGATTTTGCCGATAAATGAGAAGTATCAAATAGAATTTAATTGTAGGGTGGGCTTCCCAGCCCACCATTGTCCCGCAGGGGCAACGAACGATTTGATTTTCTAAAATGTTTTTTGTGTTATCAACTTCTCGCGGCGTTGCGGTGGGCTAGGAAGCCCACCCTACGCATCACTGCTTCACCCCAAACCACGCACCGAAGCCTAATGTGCATAATAAGCCGATAATCAAACCTGCCAGCACCACGCCTAATGATACGGCTAACAAGGTGCGTTTGAAGTCGATATTCAATAAACTGGCGGCGAGTGTGCCTGTCCATGCCCCTGTGCCAGGTAGTGGAATGCCGACAAACAGCACCAACGCCCAAAACAAGCCTTTGCCTGCTTTTTCTTGCAATTTTTTGCCTGCTTTTTCGCCTTTTTCAATAAATAGGGTACATATTTTGCCGATAATGGGTTTATTTCTGCCCCATAATAATATTTTATGGGCGAAAAAATAAATAATCGGAATGGGAAATATGTTACTGATTATAATTAAAAAATAAGCAAACAATAAACTAAAATTAGGGTCTGTTGCATTAAACGCATACGCCACAGGAATGGCACCACGCAATTCAATTAAAGGCAACATAGCAATTAAAAAAACATATAAATAATTTTTCATTTTTTTAACCTTTTCAGGCAGCCTGAAACATTTTCTTCTACCCATTGTTGATATTTTTCGTCCGCATACAAAACGGGCACGCACACAATTTCAGGCAGCGAATAGGGGTGATGATTACGGATAAAATCGCACACAACTTGTTGATTTTCAACGGTTGTTTTAATAGTTAAAGGATATTCTTCTGCCCATTCTGACACACCCTGCCAAACATAGTGCGATTGAACACAAGCCCCCACAGACACACACGCCGCAAATTGTTGTTTAACCAAAATTTCTGCTAATTTCTGTGCGTCTTTTTGACTGCCGACTGTGGTGTAAATAAAAACTAATGCCATAGTGTTTTAGTATAAATAAAAAGCGTTATTATACAGTTTCAGGCTGCCTGAAATTATTTTGTATTGCGTCCATTTTTAAGGATAGGCTGAAACAGTTTTAAACTCTCTTGTCGCTCGTTTCAAAACTGTTTCAGGAGATTGCCACGCCTATGCAGAGTAATAGGGTTGCCACGAGTGCTACGCACACACGCTGCGACACACTCGTCTGCGGTAAAAACGCTTACGGCTGTCTGTCGGCTCGCAATGATGAATTCCCTGCACGGGAAGAGCTTTCAGGCTGCCTGAAAATAGTCGTATAATTCCCCTTTTATTTAAAACATAAGGACACAAAAATGCCGCAATATCGTTCTCACACTTCGGTTTCGGGTCGCAATATGGCAGGGGCAAGGGCTCTGTGGCGTGCCACTGGCGTGGCGGATAAAGACTTTGGCAAGCCGATTATTGCTGTGGTTAATTCTTTTACGCAGTTTGTACCCGGTCATGTGCATTTGCACGAAATCGGGCAGATGGTGTGCCGTGAGATTGAAGCCGCAGGCGGCATTGCCAAAGAGTTTAACACCATTGCGATTGATGACGGCATTGCCATGGGGCATGGCGGTATGTTGTATAGCCTGCCCAGCCGCGATTTAATTGCCGACAGCGTGGAATATATGGTTAATGCTCATTGTGCGGACGCAATGGTGTGCATTTCTAACTGCGACAAAATCACACCAGGCATGTTAATGGCGGCAATGCGGCTGAATATTCCAGCGGTATTTGTTTCAGGCGGTCCGATGGAAGCGGGCAAAATGACAATAGTCGAAAACAATAGCATTCGTAAATTAGATTTAATTGACGCTATGGTTGAAGCGGCAAATGACAAAAATTCCGATGAATTTGTCAATCAAATGGAAAATGCCGCTTGCCCCACATGCGGCTCGTGTTCGGGCATGTTTACCGCTAATTCGATGAACTGTTTAACCGAAGCATTAGGTTTATCCTTGCCTGCCAACGGTTCGTTAGTGGCAACCCACAAAGAACGCCAAGAATTGTTTTTACAAGCGGCTCGCTTAATTGTGGATATAACACGCCGCTATTACGAACAAGACGATGACAGCGTTTTGCCACGCAGTATTGCGACCAAAGCGGCGTTTGAAAATGCAATGAGTTTGGATATTGCGATGGGCGGTTCAACCAACACCATTTTGCACTTGTTGGCAGTGGCAACCGAAGCCGAAGTCGATTTCAAAATGGCAGACATTGACCGATTAAGCCGTGTTGTTCCGTGCTTATGTAAAGTTGCCCCTGCTACGCAGAAATATCATATGGAAGATGTGCATCGAGCAGGCGGTGTAATGGCAATTTTGGGCGAATTAGACCGTGCAGGTTGTTTGGATACAACAGCCAAAACCGTACATTCAGGCAGCCTGAAAGACGCTTTGGCGAAATGGGATATTATGCAAAGCACGGATAATACGGCAAAAAATCGTTATCTTGCCGCACCTGCTGGCATTCGCACCACGCGTGCCTTTTCGCAAAACGAGTTTTACAAAGAATGGGATACCGATCGCGTTTCAGGTTGCATTAGAAATAAAGAAAACGCCTATTCGCAAGACGGCGGTTTGGCGGTGTTGTTTGGTAATATTGCCGAACGCGGTTGCGTAGTGAAAACCGCAGGCGTTGATGACAGCATTTTGAAATTTAGGGGGCGTGCGAGAGTATTTGAAAGCCAAGAAGCCGCCGTTGAAGGCATTTTAGCCAACCAAATCGTGGCAGGCGATATAGTGGTTATTCGCTACGAAGGCCCCAAAGGCGGGCCAGGTATGCAAGAAATGCTCTATCCCACAAGTTACTTAAAATCCAAAGGCTTGGGCAAAGCCTGTGCCTTGCTGACAGACGGACGCTTTTCAGGTGGCACTTCGGGCTTATCCATCGGACATGTCTCGCCAGAAGCTGCCGAAGAAGGTGCCATCGGCTTGGTTTGCGAGGGCGACACAATCGAAATCGACATTCCCAACCGCCGCATTCATTTAGCCGTGTCAGACGAAGAATTGCAAAAACGCCGCGAAAAAATGAACGCCAA
This sequence comes from Neisseriaceae bacterium, assembly GCA_017518845.1. Taxonomy (GTDB): domain Bacteria; phylum Pseudomonadota; class Gammaproteobacteria; order Burkholderiales; family Neisseriaceae; genus RGIG9985. Next base: position 14,372 of record JAFWTP010000215.1, on the reverse strand, counting down.
AGGAAAACTCGCATGGCAGCCTGAAAACCGCAACCGCCCCATATCCGCCGCACTCAAAGCCTACGCCGCTATGGCAACTTCCGCCGATACAGGAGCGGTGAGAGATATACGGCAGGTAGAGAGAAAGTGAGCAGTGATTATGTCCTGCCTTGTTAGGCAGGACAGATTTTTTATAGTCAATTCACAGCAAAATCATGCAGCGTTGGTTCGCCTTGCCGTATTATTTATACTGTCTGCGGCGAACCGCCTTGCCTACTTTTGCTGTGAACCGACTATATTAGATAACGCTTCGATTTTGTCTTTCAGGCAGCCTGAAACACATTTATTTTGCCGAAATCAATTCCGCACCGTATTTTGTGCCTAAAACCAATACATTAGCGGCGTTGCGGGCGAATATGCCGTTGTCCATTACGCCGACAATTTTGTTCAGTTCATCTTCCATAGTCAAAGGACGGGACAAATCCAAGCCTGTTACATCTAAAATTTCGTGTCCGCCGTCTGTTTTAAAACCCACACGCAAATTGGCTTCGCCGCCCATTCTAAATAAGGCTTTGGCAACCACGGAACGGGCGAATGGCAACACTTCCACAGGCAGGGGGAATTTGCCCAATTTGGAGACATATTTACTGTCGTCCGCAATGCAAATAAACGAGTCCGAGATAGACGCAACCACTTTTTCACGCAACAAAGCCCCACCGCCGCCTTTAATCATTTGCAAAGAATGGTTAATTTCGTCCGCACCGTCAATATAAACAGGCAAACGACCCGATTCGGCAGGCGTAACCACAGCAATGCCTGCGGCGGTTAAGCGGCGTTCGGTTTCCTGTGAAGTTGCCACCGCTCCTTTAATATCGAATTTGCTGCGTGCCAATGCATCAATTAAAAAATTAACGGTAGAACCCGTACCAATGCCCACATAAGTGCCTTTGGGAATTAAAGACAGGGCTTTTTCGGCGGCGGCTTGTTTTTTATCGTCTTGATTCATCGTGAGATTTCCGTGTTTGAGCGATATAAAGAAAGGGTCAGACTACCTAAAACGAACCAGCGAAAGGAGGTGGAGAGTGATAAAAGTCTGGTTCATAAATTGTTTTAGGTTGCCTGACAGGTGTAATGATACCTGAATTTTTCTGTTTTGCGAGATTATTTTTGATTTTTTTTTCAGGCTGCCTGAAAAACACCTGTCATTGCGAGCCGTTATGAAATAACGGCGTGGCAATCCCCTTGTCGATTAGGTAGATTAAAACGAAATGGTTTCAGGTAACCTGAAAACTATATCACTTCTTCTTTTTGAATAATCCGCCATGCGCCCTGTGGCAAATCGTCCGCAGTTAATTTACCAAACGCCGTGCGTTGTAAATGCACCACGCGATTGCTGCATGCGGCAATCATTCTTCTGACTTGGTGATATTTGCCGCTGTCGATTTTTAATAATAATTCGCTTGGCGTGCGTAATTGTGCCGATAATGCCGCAACGGTTTCGTTATCATCGTGTAACAGTACACCGTCTGTTAATTGACGGCACAGTGTTTCATCGGCAGGGTGTTTCAAAGTTGCCACATAAGTTTTAACAATATGATTTTTCGGCGTTGTTAAAAAATGGTTTAACTTGCCGTCATTGGTCAGCAACAACACACCTGTGGTGTCTGCGTCCAAACGCCCTACGGCTTGAATGTCTAAATTTTGCCAAGTTTTGGGCAAAAGCGAAAACACAGACGGATAATGCACGGGCTTGTGCGAAGTTTCAAAATTCGCAGGTTTATTGAGCAGAATATAAAAGTGCGGCAAAGGCAGCGTGGGCATATTTTCACCGTCAAGAGTAAGCCTTTGCGGCGTGGCAGTATCCGCAATCTCATCAGGCGGCATTTCGCCATTGATTTGTACCCGATTACCCGCCAATAAGGCTTGGCAAACTTTACGAGAACCAATACCTTGCGATTGTAAGTATTTGATAATATTCATTATTAAAAACAATTAGCAATGAGCAATTAGCAATTAACAATTATTATGTCAAACCTTACGGTTTGACGGATATATTTTTAGATAACACTTCGACTATTTTTTCAGGCTGCCTGAAACTTATCTAAAAATAATCCGTTTTGCCTGACAAGACAAAACGAAAAACTCATTGCTCATTGCTAATTACTCATTGCTCATTATTCAAAATCTGTTGCAAATCTTGTTCATTTGGTCGATATAAATTCAAAGACGCTGTGGCGATTTTTTCTTCGTTTTGATGATTTAGCAAAACGCAGTCGAACACGCCCATGCCTGTGTCGTCTTGCCATGAAAGCGTGGCTTCGCAGCGTAGTTCTGTGCCGACTTGAATTTCTGCCACAGGCATTTCAAAACGCCGTGTGCCAAGCAAAAAGCCGATGCGTACTTTTTCGCCGTGCGATAGGGCAGTCGCTCCTGCCCACGCGCCTACGGTTTGTGCCATAATTTCTATGGCTAAATATGTGGGCAAGTGCGTGGCTGTGTCTGTCGGCAATAATATGCAGTCTTTTTGAATGGTTGCTAATGCCACAACGCGATTGTCGATACATTCTAAAACGCTGTCTAACAACACCATTTTGCCTGTGTGCGGTAATAGTTTGGCAGGTTGATTAAAGGGACATTCAATCATTATTTTCTCCGATAATCACCACGCTGTTGTTGCCGCCAAAGGCGAATGATGAACTGGCGGCAATGCGTCTTTGTTGTGCAAAACGGCTGCCTGAATGGGTAAGATGAATGGGCGGCAATTCGGGGTCTTGCTCGCCGTCAAATAAATGTGGCGGCAAGTGTCCGTCTGGGTTATATTTGCGTGAAACAATGCCCCATAAAAAGGCGGCTTCTAATGCTCCTGCTGCTCCTAATGTGTGTCCTGTTAAGGGTTTGGTTGAAGTGGCTGGCGTGTCTGTGCCAAACACACGAGACACCGCTTGGGCTTCCATAGCGTCATTGTGAATGGTGCCTGTGCCGTGTAAGTTTATCCAGCCAACTTCATCGGCGGTTAATTGTGCATTGTGTAAGGCTGCCTGAAAGGCAATTTCTGCGCCCAAGCCGTCAGGGTGTGGGGACGACATATGATATGCGTCTGACGACACACCATAGCCCAACAGCGGCAAGCCCACACCGTCTTTATTTGCCACAAACAAGGCGGCGGCTTCGCCTATGTTAATGCCGTTGCGATTTTTGGAACAAGGGTTGGCAATGCCATTTGATAAAACGCTTAATGAATCAAAACCGTTGAGCGTTAAAGCAGACAACATATCCGCACCGCCGCAAATCACCGCATCGCATAAATCGGCTTTTAAAAGCCGTGCGGCAGAAATAATCGCCCTTGCCCCCGAAGTGCAGGCGGTAGAAATGCCATAAGTTAAGCCCGTTAAACCCAAAGCATCTCGCAAAAAATCAGCAGGAGACGACAGCACTTGCATATCTTGCTCAATCGGCGTATCGCTCCATTTGCCGCCGTCTGCCACGGTTTGAAAAACAGGCAAATTGGTTTCAATGCCGCCAGTGGAAGTGCCAACAATCACCGCCACACGGTGTTTGCCATATTTTTCAATCACTTCATCAATATAATCACGAATTTGCTCAATCGCAACCCACAACAAATGATTGTTGCGGTTATAAGGTTGCGATAAATAATCAGGCAGTTGTGGCAATGGTTCAGGCACTACGCCAAAATAATACGGCTTACCTGTTACTGGCATTTTTTGTTGCGTCAGCACCGTTTGAGCAGGCGGATTTAATAAGCAAGCGGTGTGCTTATCCAAACCACACCCCAAAGCGGAGACCACAGCAGGAGAAGAAAGATAAATGGTTTGCTTATTCATAAAAAAAACAGTAGATTAAAATATTTTTTCAGGCAGCCTGAAAAGATTAAATAATTTATGGATTAACCCTTTAAATTTTCAACCAAAATACAATTTATTTCTTGAATTTGTTGTCATTGTTTGTCATTTGTTAAAAATGCGGAGCAATTTTACAAAACAATTATTGTGAATATAAAGGATTATCTTCTAATAAGTAAATAAACGGTGCCGTATCAATAAAAATTTTAGAACCGTTCTTCATTTCTTAATCCTTTAATAAAGGCTTGTGCGTCCATAGACCATAAATTTGTTTTGGTTGAATATTTTGAAAAATCAATAGGTTGTCTTTTATTTTTGGATAAAGAAATATTAGATTTTGTCAGCAAAAAATCAATATAACTTTCTGCATTTTGTTGCAAAATAGGCGGTAAGGAATTGATTTTGGTTTGTAGTGTTGCGGCTGTCATTGTATTGTCCTTTTTCTTTATCAATCAGCTCATTATAACATACTTCACCCATTTTTCAGGCAGCCTGAAATCTAAACACATTCCCACAACGCACCTAATATGCGTTCGCCGACTGCTCCTGTGGCTTGTGGTAGATTTGCGGGGATTTTGTGTAATCGTGCGTGGGCAAGCCATGCGAATGCCGCACCTTCGACTTGCATCGGCGGCAGGTCAAAGGCGGAAGTGTCGGTTACGGACGCATTCGGTAACAGTGCGGATAATCTTTGTCTTATCAATGGGTTAAATGCTCCGCCGCCGCATAAAATTAAGTCTTCGCAGTCGGGGGCGTATTTTAATACAGCATTTGCCAAACTGCGTGCGGTTAATTCGGTGAGCGTGCGTAAAATATCCGCAGGATTTTCATCGCCTGCAAGATTTTTTTTCACCCACGCCATGGAAAATAAATCGCGTCCTGTGCTTTTGGGCGGTTTGCGGTGAAAATATGGCTCGGTATTCAGCCATTTTGATAATAATGGGTGAATGGTTGAGCCTGTTTTGGCAATTTCTGCATTTTTATCAAAGGCTTGATTAAAATATTGCTGACAAAATGCGTCTATCAGCATATTGCCCGGCCCCGTGTCAAAGCCAAACACTTCGCCATTTGCCGACAGCACGGTGATATTCGCAATGCCGCCAACATTCGCCACAACAGTGGTTGAACCGTCTTCGCCAAACGCCATTTGATGAAACGCAGGCACAAGCGGAGCCCCTTGTCCGCCTGCGGCAATATCGGCAGCACGAAAATCGCCCACCACAGGCATTTTCAGCCGTTCCGCAAGCAACGCCCAGTCGCATAACTGAATGCTGTAACCGTCATCAGGTGCGTGGCGAATGGTCTGCCCATGACAGCCCACACATTCCACAGGAATGCCCACCATTTCAGGCTGCCTGAATAATTGTTGCACGGTTTGGGCATAATTTTCTGCCAAAGTTTGTGCTAATTTTTGAGCGGTATGCAATTCGTTATTAGCGATATTTTGTAAAGATAACAAATCGTTACGCAATTTAGACGAAAACGGCAAAAACGCATGAGCAATCACGCCGTCAAAGCGATGATTGACAAAACGCGTACAAACCGCGTCCGTGCCGTCCATGCTGGTGCCCGACATTAAACCTACGGCGTGATGAATGTTTGTTTTCATCGTGATATTTGACTTTCAGGCTGCCTGAACGATTTTTCACTTTTCAGGCAGCCTGAAATTTATTCTTCTGTATTTTCTGCGGATAATTGTTGCAAGGCAATCGCTCGTTGTTGTTCTGCCATATCGGCTCTGCCGCTATCCATAAAGATTTTGGCTAATGCCAAGTGCAGTGCGGGCGTGTCGTTGATGACAATCGCTTGCTCTAACCAGTTTTGAGCCTTGCCCCAAATGTGTTCGCTTTCTGCCATTTTTGCCGCTGTTTTCAGCAAATCAATGTTGTTTTTGTCGTCATTCAAGCGGCGTTCTGCGTCTTCCAACAATTTTTTGCGATCCGTATCAGGCAGATAAGGAAAAATATCCGCTAATATCGCCAACAATTCTGGCTTGGCATCTTGTTTATATGCGGTGCGAATGTGTTTGACGACTTCTTTCACTTGCCCTTGTGCTTGCAAGTTTTGGGCAATATCCACTGCCAAAACGCCGTATTTTTCTTTGTCTGAAAAAGGTTTCAGGCAGCGTTTAAGACTTTTTAAGTCGTTGATATTTTTTAACATAACTTGCACAGCCGATTGTTTGGCTAACGCCGCTTCGTCTGCACTCATCGCTTTCTTTTTCAACAATATGCCAACATTTTTCAGGGTGCCTTCTGCGTCTTTTTCGGCTAATGTGCGGCGTAAATCCAAACGCACGGCAGGAATGGAATCGGGGGCAATTTTTAATGCCGCTAAAATATTTGTGCGAGCGGTTGCGTAATCGCCCCGCGTCAAGGCGTTTTCTGCCATTAACAAACGAGACGGCAAGCGATATTTTTCAGGCTGTTTTTCTAATTGTGTCAAGAACTTATCTCGATTAGCGGTATCGCCTGCGGCATTTGCGGCGTAAGACGCTAACACCAAAGCCAAAGGCATTTTGTCGCCTGCGTCTTTGTTGTTTAATAATTTGCGAATGTGGGTTTCGGCATGTGCATACTGCCCTGAAAAGAACGCCATACCTGCGTCATTTAAGGCTTGGTCGGCTTGACGCAAGCGGTTTTTGCGTCCCCAACGGCGAAATCCGCCTGGCAAGCCCGCAATGGTTTTGGCGGTTTTGATGATGATGTGCAGCACCAACCACAGCAAAAGCAAGCCGATAATCAGCGTATTCAAATTCATTGAATAATGCGTGTTGCCCAAGATAATGTGTGCCGTGCCTTGATAATGCTGGCTTAACACCGCTAATCCTGCGGCGGCGGCAAACAAGATAATGATCCAAATTAAGGCTCTCATGCTGGTGTCTCCCCTTGTTGCACAGGTTCAGACGGCGTTGGTTGTGTATTTTCAGGCTGCGTTTGTGCAGGTTTGTCCGCTGCTGGTGTTTCAGGCAGCGTAGGCGTATCTGCCGCTGGTGTATCCGCTGTATTTGTGGATAAATCAGGCATAGGCGGCACTGCTTCTACCGCAGGCGGCGGAGCAGGCAAGGTTTGAGCAGGCGTTTGGTGCAACGAGATATTGCTTTGCTTTAATTTTCGCACTGCCGATAAACTGTTTTTCAGCATATCGCCGTCTTGCTCGCGGCTAATATCCGTGTTTTTCAACTGTTCCGCTTCCGCCAACCACGCCTTAACCGTAGGGTGATTCGTATCAAAATGACGGTTGATTTCTGCAATAGCCGCCGCCAAATCGTCCTGATACACCGCCGATTGATATTGCATTAAGGCAATGCGTGCGTCAAGTAAGCGTAACTCTATGTTTTTACGAATAAAATAAACTTGGTCGGCAGATAAAGCCATAATATCAGGATTATCAATTTTGCGAATTTGCACCAAATTGCCCATATTGTCTTTGGCAGTTTGCCATAAATTTTTATACCAAACCCCTTGATTTTCCGACAATTCTATGGCGGCTGGGGTGTTTTCTTTGAATAATCTATCCATCAACAAGGGCAAATGTTCCGTATCCGCCAGCAAGCGTTCCAAACGCAAAGAAACCGCTACGGTATTCACCACAGGACGGGCTTTGAGCGTTTGCAAATCATCACTAATTGCCTTTTTTAAGGGCAGTAATTCAGGAAAATCAAAGGCAGACAAGCGTTGTTCTAATGCGGTGAGCGTATCAATCACCGCAGGCGAATTGCCGTGCCACAAAATCTGCTGCGAAGTGGCGTTCAGCGTATAATCCGTCTCGTTAATCAGCCACTGCAAACGGTCGTTTGATAAAGACTGATATTGCGTTTGCGTATTGCTCAACGCCGCCTGCGTTTGGCGGACACTGTCGTCTAATAAGCGAAAATGCTGTTCTAATTTTTGTTGCGTATCAATAGATTGATTTAAGCGGCGAGCATTATCACTCTCGCCCAAAGCCGCTTTATCTAACTGGGCAGCGTAATCACGGCGAGCATTTTCCAAAACATTCTGACCTTGCACAAACAAAAAGCCAGACGCACCGAGTGCAACAAGCGAAAACAACAACGCCAAAGCAGCCCAACCCTTACCGCCGCCTTGCTTAATCACCACAGGGGCGGTTGTGGTTTCAGGTTCTTTGGGGCGTTTTTCAATTTTCACCTTCTCCCTTTTCGCCGCAGGTTCAGGTTGCGGCGGCGGCGTTTCAGCCTGTGCCTTATCTGCCGACTGAACTTTTAAATCGTCAATATCAATATTCACAATTTCAGGTTGCGGTGTATTTTTTTCGCTCATAACGAGAACTCCACAAGATACGCTACAAAAGGGTAATAGTATAAAGGAGTTTGACGGCTGATTGTTGAATAAATTGATAAAAAATCTTTCAGGCTGCCTGAAATTAATTTCTTCTTTCTTCATCAATCGCCATTGCTTGCAATTCTGCGGCGGAAATGGGGTGATGGGTTTGTTCGGTCAGTGGCAATTCGTCTTCACTCATCGGTTGCAAGGGGGGCATGGTTTTTTCAGGCTGCCTGCGTTTGGGTTTGTCGGGATTGTGTTCCACAGCCCAACGCAGGGCTTCCACTGCTTGCACGGCAGACGCTTTGTTTTTGCGTTCGGGCAGTTTGATTTTGGTTTTGCCCTTGGGCAGTTTCACCGCTTTCAAACCCTTGTTGCGACTGATTTCTTCTTGATTAGGCAAAAGTGCGGCTTTCAGTTCGGCGGCGGAAATGGTGTGGTGTTTTTGTTCTACCAAAGGCAATTCGTCATCACCCATCGGTTTTAAGGGCGGCATTTGTCGTTGCGAACGAAATAATTTTGCCACTGCTTTATCTGCGGATTGAATATCGGCGGATATGCGGCGTTGCTGTTTGGCTGGGCTGTTTTCCACTGCCCATTTTAAAGATTCTACCGCTTGGGACGCACTGCCTTTTTTGGCTTTGGCTTTGGTTTTGCTTTTTTTATTGTTTTTGGCGGCTTTTTTAGGTTTTTCAGGTACAACAGGTTTGGGTTCTATCGGCTGATAGGGGGCTTGGAAAGTTTGTTGCAAGGCTTCTTCGGCGGCTTGGGTATCTTGTTTTTTCTGTCTGCCTGAACGAATGTTTTTGGGCATATTTTTTTGTGCATCAAATGGTGCGTAGCCTGCGGCAGTCATGGCGGCGGCGGTTTTGCGATCTATACCCCATTTATCCAAAACACGATGAGCCACGCTACCTGCATTCGGGTTGGCTTTGCTGTGTTTGGGTTTATCTTGTTTATTTTCTTGATTTTTTTGAATAATTTTTTCTTCTTTGATGTGTTGTTGATTTTTATTGAATTTTTTATCGCGATGAGACACAATATTCGGCATAACCTGCACCGCAGCTTCTTCCTGCAATGGTTCGGGTTCTGCACCGATTTCTTGCAAAGAAATGCTGATAAAATCAGACTGTTCTAACGACATTCCCTGTTTGTCTTCGGGCAAAATTTTTCTTGTGCTTAACAATCTGCCTTCATTTGAAAACTGTTTCACGACTTACCCCATTGATTTTTGAGTATTTTCATCATTGCTTGTTCATTTTCGCAACAAATCACTTCTTCGCACCCTGCTTGTTTGAGTATATCGCCTATGCGGTGATGAACGGTTAAGTATAACAATTTTTTCATTTTTTGGGCATATTGTTTGGGTATGGCGTTTAACCACAAACGGCACATTTGTGCTGAAAAAAGTACCACGGCTATTTTACCTGAATAGTCGTACAATCGTGCAAAAAGTTGTGGGTCAGGCGGTGTTTCAATGCGGCGATAAATGTCGGCATAATCAACCTGCCAGCCGATTTTGGCGAGTTCTTCCCCCAAAAATGCACGCCCATTTTCGCCACGAATAATCAATATCTTACCTGTGTTTTGTTGCCAAAAAGGGTGTTTTAACACGCTTTCGCTGTCATTGCCTTGTTCAGGCGAGAAAATCGGGCTGGCTTTTTGTTTTTGTAAGGCGATTTCGGTTGCTTTGCCAACGGCAGTAAAAGTTTTTCTTTCTTCATATAAATCAATATATTGCGAACATATTTCCACTGCTGTTGGGCTAACAAAAAACAGAATATCGGCGTTTTTAATTTGCTTTTTCAGGCTGCCTGAAATATCGGCAATCGGCTCAATTTTTAAAAGCGGAGAAATTTCGCACGCAAAATCGTTTTGTTGGCAAAAATGCAACAGTTTTTGAGAACGCTCAATGGGACGCGTCATCACAAGTAGGGGGGGTGTGGTCATTTTTCAGGCTGCCTGAAAAGCATTCTATCGTTATTACGGCGTTATTGTCCTGCTAACACTTCGGCAATCAATTCTTTGGCACCGTCATCTTCTAATAATTTTGCCACTGCTCTGCCTAATTGTTCGGCATAACGGCGTGGGGCGGACGCTTGGGCAATCAGCACGCTCGAACCGTCAGGACGAGCAACCAAGCCACGCAAAGAGAGAATATCATCTTCCGCCAGTGTGGCGTATGCGGCTAATGGCACTTGGCACGAACCGCCCAAAACACGGGCTAATGAACGCTCTGCGGTTGTGCAATCGGCTGTTAGGGCGTGATTTAAGGGGGCTAAAATTTCACGCATATCATCGCGGTGTGCCGCAATTTCAATGCCCAGCGCTCCTTGACCTGCCGCAGGCAGGCTGTCTTCGGGCAGAATTTGACTGCGTATTCTGTCTGCCAAACCTAATCGCTCCAAACCAGCTGAAGCCAAAATAATTGCGTCATATTCGCCGTCATCTAATTTACGCAAACGCGTTTGCACATTGCCCCGCAAAGGACGAATGTCTAAATGGGGAAATCTTGCTCGCAACTGGGCTTCACGCCGCAAAGACGAAGTGCCGACAATCGCTTTTTCGGGCAAATCGAATAAATTTGCATACTTATTCGACACAAATGCGTCATTTGGATTTGCCCGCTCGCACACCGCTGCCAAGTCAAAACCGTCAGGCAAGTCCATCGGCACATCTTTTAAAGAATGCACCGCCAAATCTGCCCGACCTTCTGCTAATGCTGTTTCTAACTCCTTGACAAACAAGCCTTTTCCGCCTACTTTGGACAAGGTTCTGTCCAAAATTTGATCGCCCTTTGTGGTCATACCTAAAATTTCCACAGTGTAATCAGGATACAAACTTTGCAAGCGGCTTTTCACAAAATTCGCTTGCCACATGGCTAATAGGCTTTCGCGAGTGGCAATGGTAATGACTTTACTCATCTTTTTTACAACAAAAATCAATTAAAAGGCGTTATTTTACTATTTCAGGCAGCCTGAAAAAAGTTAAAATTGATTTTATAGTCGATTTATAGCAAAATTATTCTTCGTTGTTTCTACTTGCCGTATTATTTATACTGGCAGCAAGAGAAACGCCTTGACTTCTTTTGCTCTAAATCGACTATATCTTTTTAATGGAAATCAAAAATCGTGGAATACTCAAACTCCGTGATTTATGCGGCGGAACTGATCGGCACCATTGCCTTTGCGTCATCAGGGGCGTTGGTTGCTATTCGCAAAAATATGGATTTATTTGGCGTCATCGCATTAGCCATGACTACGGCTTTGGGCGGCGGTTTTTTGCGTGATGTTGTGTTGGGCATTCGTCCGCCGAAAATGTTTATCAACGCGTCATACGCCTTGTTGGCAGTTGGCACAGGCTGTTTATTGTTTGCTTTGGTGTATATCAATAAATACATTTTAGAAAGCCATTTTATTGATCAATACGAAAAATTGATGAACTTTTTGGACGCAGTAGGCTTGGGCGTTTTCACCGCAGTGGGCATTAACACCGCGATTGCAGCAGGTTTTGGCGGCAATTATTTTTTATTGGTATTTGTGGGCGTCATGACAGGTGTCGGCGGCGGCTTGGTGCGTGATATTTTGGCAGGTTTAACGCCGTCTATTTTGGTGGAACAAATTTACGCCACTGCGTCCATTATCGGAGCGATTGCGTATGTCGTGCTTCTGCCCCTTGTGCCACAAGCCCTTGCAGTATTGATTTGCACCATTTTGGTGGTCAGCCTACGCATGCTCGCCGTCAAATTCGGCTGGCATTTGCCGAAGATAAGATAATCGTAGTAACGGACAAAACACTTTCGGGCAGCCTGAAAGCAATAAATAATCATTTTTATAGGAGTTTTACACAATGAATGATCATTCTTTTTCGGCAGGCGAAAAAGCGGTGCGAATTGTTTGGGGTACGCTATTGCTTTCTGCTTTATTATTTCCCTTATTCGGAGATATTGCCGCTATTTTTTTATCTGTTTGTTTTTATCAAGACCTTATTTTAATAGAAGTGCCATCTTGGAATATAGGTGTATGTTTGATGATATTTTTTCTAACCGTAATACCGGGTTTTATTTTTTTATTGATTACAGAGAATTATATAAAATATGATAAAAATAAAATTAACCATACTTTAATTGCAGGTTTTTTATTGTCTGTTGCTATATTTATCAGTGCCTATGCTATTTTTTATTTTATATCGCCACGCGGCTCTTTTACCATATACGGTGTCATACACAATATTCACGCTGTTGAATTATTAGCCATTTTTTTGGTAATGGTGATTTGTGTGGTCAATGTTCGGATAACGAATGCAGTGTTTAATCGTTATTGTTCGTAAGGTTAAAAGTGTTTCAGGCAGCCTGAAAGCACTTCCCGTGCAGGGAAACCGTCATTGCGAGCCTTGACGCAAGGAAAGATATACGCAATCTCCTGACTACGGAGAATGCGTCTATCAAAGAAACGGCAATGCAAAAAAACTTTCAGGCAGCCTGAAAATATTTTGTAATGCCGTTCTTCTTGCGTGTGGAGATTACTACGCCATTCTATTACGCAATGGCACGACAATGACAGTAGTTTTTTTGTATGGTGTTGCTGTTTTGATTTTTCAGGCTGCCTGAAAAATTATTTTCCTTGTTTTCTTGATTTTTTCTGCAAATTTTCATAACCTTAACCCTTTGCGAATATCTTTATTGTTTTGTTTTATGTTTATCACCACTTGTCCTTCGTGTAAATCGAAATTCCGCATTACCGAACAGCATTTGTCGGCGGCGGACGGTTTGGTTGTGTGCAGTTCTTGCCACAATATTTTTCAAGCGAATGATTCTTTGCAGCAAATGCCTACGGCAACGCAAAAAGCCACGCCGAATGTGCCGCCGCAAGCCGTGCAGAAGCCTGCGGCTGCTCCGTCTGCGGCTCAAACCATGCAAAAGCCTGCGGAAAATACGCCGCCGCCACAGCCTGAACCAAAAATTCAGATTGACCCAAAACCACAAGAGCCTGAAAAACCGAAGAAAAAATCGTTTTTTGCGTCTTTGTTTGGTTCGCATAAGCATGAAGAAGCCGATGTGCCTTACAATCAATCGGCTGAATATAAAGCCGAAAAAGCACAAATAGAAAAAGCACAAGAAAAAGCCAAAAAAGAGGCCGAAGATAAGGAATGGTATGCAAATTTAGCCGCCAAAGAAGCGGCAAAAGCGGAAAAACAAGCCCAAAAAGCGGAAGAAAAACAAGCCAAAGAAGCAGCGAAAGCGGAAAAACAGGCTCAAAAGGCGGAAGAAAAACAAGCCAAAATTGAAGCAAAAGAACAAGCCAAAGCCGAAGAAAAACGCAAGGCAGAAGAAGAAGCGTTAGCAAAAAAACAAGCCGAAGAAGAAGAGAAGAAAAAACAAGAACTGGCACAACAACAAGCGGCACAAGATACGCCGCCGCCGCCCGAATTTGATGCGGTTGCCGAGCCGCAAATGCCGCCGCCTGCGTTAAATGATTTTTCGCAAATGCCGCCGCCGTATCAGCAGCCGATTAACCCGCATTTTCTGCCAGGTATGGTGCCAACGGGGCAGGTGCCGCTGCCGCCTGCGTATTATGGCTATAATCCTATGCCAAATCCGTATCAATATCCGCCGCCGCCTGCGGAGCAACCTGCCACTCGTGATGAGTTTAACTGGACGGTTGCCAGCCTTGTGGCGTTGATTGTGCTGATTATGCAACTGTTTTACATTATTTTGCAGATGATGAAATAAAATGGACGCTAATTTTATTGCCGCTTTTCGCGAAGCCGCACCGTATATCCATTATCTGAATGGCAAAACTTTGGTGTTGTCGGTGGGCAGCCACATTATTCGCCATGAAAATTTCCCGCGTTTGGCACGCGATATTGCTCTTCTCAACAGTTTGGGTATGAAAATTGTGCTGATTCACGGCGTGCGGGGCTTTTTGGAAGACAACGGCATGGCAGGCGAATATGTGCGTGATTATCGGGTAACCACGCCAGATGTTATGGAAGAAATCAAACGCTCGTGCGGTTCATTGCGTTTGGATATTGAAGCCGCACTGGGAATGTGTTTTCTCAATACACCTGCGAATACCACGAAACTGTCGATTGCGGGCGGTAATTTTATTTTGGCACAACCTTTGGGCGTTTTAGACGGCGTGGATATGCAACGCACAGGGCAGGTGCGTAAAATTGACGCAGAACAAATCAAACGCTGTTTGGCGAATAATCAAATTGTGCTAATCAGCCCCGTAGGGCATTCTGTGGG
>JAFWTP010000214.1 GCA_017518845.1 Neisseriaceae bacterium | reverse complement strand
TCAACTTTCAACCATAAGTATGGGGCACAAAACGAAGCGTAAATTTATAAAAAGTGCAAAAACGCCCTGTAATTAACACTTTCCAGACGATTTCAAAAGTTTACATAAAGGGGGAAAAGGTTTACATAGCTTTACATTTGCTTTACATTTTTTCGGGGGGAGACCTGTATTGGGAGGCAAAAAGTTTACATAAGATTTCAAACAGATTACATCGGGGGACAAAAAAGGGGGAATAAGATATTTATATCCCCTATTCCAATTTATTTTTTGCGTATGCAGAAAACGCCGTAAGTGCCTTATTTTCAGTTTATTTTGTGTTTTTTGTTTGGGGGCTGAAAATTGCGTTTTGGGGGCGTTTGTGGTATGTGGTTTGCCCTTTGCTAAAACATCGTTTTTTCGCTCTTTGGCAACGAAAAAACACGTCTTGAATGGCGTTTGTATCGTGTTCTAATTCCATTGGGAAATTTACACGGTTACGTTTGTGTCGTAACGTTTTTCGCCCGACCCCCATTTGTTAAAGAGTTTGAATTTTTAGGCAAAATTTTAACACTATAAGGGACATTTGTCAAAAAAAGTGGGTGGACAGGTGGGTGGACAAACTGGATATTCATTAGGCGGACATTTTAGGAATACAAATTCAAATATTCGCATAAATATTCAATTATTACAAATAAATATGCAATTTGAAAAGCAAAAAACAACCGCCTTTTTGGGGCGGTTGCTTTCGAGATAGTCAGATTTCCGAATGAGGGTCTATTACAACTCTTAGTTTACGGTCTTTTAGGTTTCCCAGTTCGTCGCAATTTTCTATGAGCGTTTTAATAAGGAACATTGCGTTTGTGATTTCTTTGTCCCCGCTGCTAAAATCACCGTCGTCGATTAGATACTGTGCGAGTTTCGAGTAGATGACAAACAGCCCTTTTCGGAGGTTTTCGGGATAGTCCCACGTTGCGAACGTCTCGATGATGCCGTCTAAATTGACCTTTGCGGCACCGTCTACTACAAAATTACTTGTTGTGTACATAACTTTGATTTTTAGGATTTTGAAAAATGCACGCCGTAGGTGTCCTACGCCTCAAAGTAAAAGCGCTGGTACGTTTCCGCTTGCCACACCGTAGCGTGCTAAATAATTCTCGTTTAATTTTTGTTGTCATTGTTACTTTGATAATTAGGATGGTGCAAAGGTAATAACTTTCTTTGGAACTGCAAAGAAAATCGGCAAAAATTTTACCGTTGTTAGGAAAAAACGTGTGTTTTTGCGCCGCGAAAGGCTGTCGGACGGCGCAAGGAAGTGCGCACACGTTTCACATTTTTGTGCGAGGGTTGCGCAAAAAAGTGTGCAATCGTTTCACAAGTGTGTGCAACCTTTTCAGTTTTTTTTTGTGGTGGTTATATGTATATATAACTTTGCGCCAGTAACACAAAAAAGGCAATATATGAGCAACAACACATTTATTATTTCCGACGAAAGCGTAAACAGTTATGGCTACATCGTGAAGACGGACGGTATCGACACAACCGCCTTTGAGCGAAACCCCGTTATGCTGTATATGCACGAGAGGAAAACCGTCGTCGGACGGTGGGAAAACATTCGTAAAGACGGAACACGGCTGCTGGCCGACGCTGTTTTCGACGAAAGCACGGAACTAGGCCGCAGGGTCAAGAACCAAGTGGAAAACGGATTTTTGCGGTCGGCCTCAATCGGCGTGGACATCGTGGAGGAAAAAGTAATCAACGGCGTTAAGACCGTGACGAAGAGCGTACTTTTCGAGGTGTCAATCGTGGACATCCCCGCCAACCAAAACGCGCTGAAACTCTACCGCAAGGGCAACCGCCAACGGCTGGCGTTGGAACTGCCCGAAAAAGTGGAGGATTTGCGCGGCGCAATCATCAGTATTTTAGGGCTCGACGAGGACGTGACGGACGAGGATATTATCACGGAAATCCAACATCTTTTGAACGTTCCCGACGAGGCTACAATCGACGTGGAGGAGGCAATCAAGGCGGGTTTCATCTATGGAATCGACCGCAGCAATTTTTTGACGATGGCACGAATACACCCCACCGTTTTCCGCACGTTCATCGAAGG
>JAFWTP010000213.1 GCA_017518845.1 Neisseriaceae bacterium | reverse complement strand
ATTGTGCGGCTTTCCTGGTAAGTTGGGCATGGACGGCAGTCGCGTGTGGCAAGCCTTCTCTGACGGCAAAATTGACGAAATTCGCGATTATTGCGAAACGGACGCTCTGAATACTTATTTAATGTATCTGCGATTTGAGTTAATGCGTGGGGCGTTAGATGCTGATGAATATGCAAATGAAATCAAGTTAGTAGAACAATTTTTGCGTGATAATGCCGACAAACCGCACTGGCAGGCATTTTTGAGAGCGTGGGGCAAATAATGCGGCGACTTTCAGGCAGCCTGAAAAAACGAATTTACCGCCATTTGAAGAGTGGCGGGGTGATTGCGTATCCGACTGAAAGTTGTTTTGGTTTAGGCGGCTTGCCGTGTCATGGACAGGCTTTACGCAAAATTTTACGCTTAAAAAAACGCCCGATAAATAAAGGCTTGATTGTAGTCGGCGGAAAAATTGAACAATTACAAAAAGTTACTTCTTTCAGGCAGCCTGAACAATGGCAAGAATTACAACAACACTGGCAAACAACGCCCACTTCTTTTTTACTGCCCGCAAATAAAAACCATGCCTTGCCCGCATTGCGTGGGGCAGGGCGGCAAAAACTGTGCGTTCGCCTGCCGTGTCATTCGGGCGTGCAGCATTTATGCCGCGATTTACATACCGCCTTAATTTCCACTTCGGCAAACCGCTCCCACGCCAAACCCTGCCGCAATGAACGCGAAACACGCCGCCTATTCGGCAAACAAGCCATGGTGATTTCAGGCAAAATCGGCAAATACCACAGCCCCAGTAAAATTATCGACTGGCAAAGCGGTGAAGTGCTGCGGTAGTTTGTAGGGTGGGCATTCTTGCCCACCGTAACGGCAGAAAGCCATTTCAGGCTGCCTGAAAATGATTTTCGTGCGTTCCAAAGTGGTTTGGATATATTCTTCATCGTGTGCCGTAGCGTTCGGCGTTAATCGTTTGTATTTTAATATCTTTTTATTCCGCCCTGTCGGCGTTGGTGGGCTGGAAGCCCACCCTACAACAGTAAAAAAATTGTATAATCACTCATTCACCCAACCACAAGGAGACAATAAAATGACTTACATTGTTACAGGTGCGGCAGGTTTTATTGGCAGCAATATTGTGAAAGCGTTAAATCAACACGGTATCGTCAATATTATTGCGGTTGATGATTTAACAGACGGCACAAAAATCGCTAATTTGGCAGACTGCGATATTGTCGATTATTTAGACAAAAATGAATTTATTGACGCGATTCGCAATTATCAATTTCCTAATAAAAATATCCGTGCGGTATTTCATCAAGGGGCGTGTTCGGACACAATGGAACACAACGGCGTTTTTATGATGAGCAATAATTACCGTTATACCTATGATTTATTCTTGTGGTGTCAGGAAAATAAAATTCCTTTATTGTATGCGTCATCAGCAGCGGTGTATGGCGGCGGCTCGGTTTTTAAGGAAGAACGGCAGTATGAAAAACCTTTAAATGTGTATGGCTATTCTAAATTTCTGTTTGACCAAGTGCTACGCCGTCATATGAAAAAAGGCTTGAAATCTCAAACAGTTGGCTTTCGTTATTTTAATGTGTATGGCAAGGGCGAACAGCATAAAGGCAGAATGGCGTCCGTTGCCTTTCACCATTTTAATCAATATCAAAAAGACGGCTTTGTTTCTCTTTTCGGCGAATATGACGGTTATGCAAATGGCGAACAAAAACGCGATTTTGTGAGCGTTGAAGATGTGGTTAAAGTGAATTTGTATTTTTTAGAACACCCCGAAGTGAGTGGCATATTTAATTTAGGCACGGGACGCGCTCAATCTTTTAATGATTTGGCAGTCGCCACGGTGAATGCTTGCCGTGCGGCAGAAAATAAACCGCCGCTGTCGTTGTCGGAATTAGTGGCACAAAAAATTATTCGCTATACCGATTTTCCTGACGCATTAAAGGGCAAATACCAAAGTTTTACCCAAGCGGATTTGATACACTTAATTGACGCAGGTTATTGCGACAAGTTTTTAACAGTGGAAGAAGGCGTTTCTCGATATATCAAACAGTTGTTGGAAAAATAAAGGTTTCAGGCTGCCTGAACGCCTTTCAACGAAGTTAAAATTATTTCAGGCAGCCCGATAGGGCGGAATTTTCTTTAATATCAATAAGAATCAACGCCTATCGGCGTTGTTGGTGGGTAGCCTGCCCATTCTATAACATTTACATTTATTATATGCTTAAAATAGGTTTTGCAAAGATTTTAGGCAGCCTGAAACTTATTTTTCCACTGCCCCAAACAGCATATTTTCTTTAATT
>JAFWTP010000212.1 GCA_017518845.1 Neisseriaceae bacterium | reverse complement strand
CTTGCTAAATAAAACTACAAATACTCGTGATAGAATAATTATAATTTTTCTATTACAGAAAATGTTTTCATTAAAAGATTGTCATTGCAGTAATTGGCAACAAATAAAAGAAACAATAGGAAATATGTATCGCGAAATAGTAACATTTCATGATGTGCCAAAAACAGATGATATGACAATTACTTATTCGGAACTAACAGAACCCAAAGATATTTTAATAAATTTGGCATTGTCAGGTAATTATATGAAATTCAACAATAAAATATACCAAGAATTTATTAAAAATCCATATCAACTAACACAGTTAGAATAATAATTATTAAACAAGAACTTTCAGGCTGCCTGAAACTCATTTAACACAAAGAAAATCAAATGAAATCAAACACCAAAACCCTAACCCTTGCCAACCCACGCGGATTTTGTGCTGGTGTGGATAGAGCGATTAACATTGTTGAAAAAGCGTTAGACAAGCATGGTTCGCCGATTTTTGTTCGTCATGAAGTGGTGCATAATCGCTTTGTTGTGGCTAATCTAAAAGCCAAAGGCGTTGTTTTTATTAAGATTTAGACGAGGTGCCACAAGGGGCGGTGCTGATTTATTCGGCTCATGGCGTGTCGTTGGCGGTGCAGCAAGAAGCCGAAAAACGGGGCTTTCAAATTTATGACGCAACTTGCCCTTTGGTTACCAAAGTGCATAAGGAAGTGCAACGCTTAAACGAGCAAGGTTACCAAATTGTGATGATTGGTCATAAAGGACACCCCGAAGTGGCTGGCACAATGGGGCAAATTGCGGGCGATATGTTGCTGGTTGAAACGCCCGATGATGTGGCACATTTGGCGGTGAAAAATGCAGATAAATTGGCGTTTGTCAGCCAAACCACGCTGTCGGTTGATGAAACGGCGGATATTGTAGCGGCTTTGCGGCAAAAATTTCCCAAAATTATCAGCCCAAATAAGGACGATATTTGCTACGCCACGCAAAATCGGCAGGACGCGGTGAAAGCATTGGCGGATAGTTGCGATTTGGTGATTGTGGTCGGCTCGCCCAATAGTTCTAACAGCAATCGCTTACGAGAAACCGCCGCCAAACGCGGCGTGTGTGCGGTGATGATTGATAATGTAAGCGAATTAGATACCGCCTTGTTATCAGGCAAAAATCACATTGGCATCACCGCAGGAGCGTCCGCCCCCGAAATATTGGTACAAGAATTAGTCGCCCTGTTGCAGTCTTTGGGCTATGTGTTAGAACATAATCCACAAGGTATGGAAGAAAATATCTCGTTTGTGTTGCCCAAAGAGTTAAGAGAGTGAGTTGGGTATTAAACTCATCACAATGCTTTGATAGTAGATTATAAAGTCTGCCGGAAACAACGCTGGGCAAAAGCCAAAACGAGCTTTCCAGTATTAACAAAGTTGATTGAGCTTTTGTAAGTAAATTAATAAATTAAATTGCGAAACAATAATCGTAAGTTTCTGCAAACATTAGCATGCTTAAAAACTTTATACTTTATAATTTATAATTATAGTCTGCCGGAAAACTTATAACAAAAAACGCATGATTAATCATAATCATGCGTTTTTAATTAGTTAAAAAATAAGATTTAATTAAGCTTCCCAATCGCCTTGTTGACGAATACGATGGTGAATCAAACCTGTGCCAGCAGGGATTAGGCGACCTACGATGACATTTTCTTTTAAGCCACGCAAGTCGTCTTTTTTGCCCATAATCGCCGCTTCGGTTAACACGCGTGTAGTTTCTTGGAAAGACGCTGCGGAAATAAATGAGTCAGTCGATAAAGACGCTTTGGTAATACCCAACAGCACATTTTCATAACGCACAGGCTGTTTACCATCTCTTTCTAATTCCTCATTGGCTGCCATTACATCTGCACGTTCGACTTGTTCGCCTGTGATAAAGTGCGAATCGCCTGCGTCTGCGATATTTACGCGGCGGAGCATTTGGCGAATAATCACTTCAATGTGCTTATCAGAAATTTTCACGCCTTGTAAGCGATACACTTCTTGCACTTCTTGCACAATGTAGCGAGCCAACTCTTCAAT
>JAFWTP010000211.1 GCA_017518845.1 Neisseriaceae bacterium | reverse complement strand
ATGCCACTTTACCAAGAACATAGTGTTTTTCTCTTTGGTTTCTTCCAGCGTTGCCGTCAGCGTGGCGTGCAAGGAGACTTCATAAAAACCGTCTTCCAAAGCCCGAGACGCAATGGCAATTTTAATGTCTAACTCGGGCTGGGTGCGTGTGCGAAACACTTCGGGTGCGTGCGGCACTTCCAAAGACGCATTTTTGATATACAGTTTTTCAATATTAAATGCAGGTGCATTTGTTTCGTCTGTTGTTTGGTTTTCAGCCATAATATCAATTCCTTATGATAAGTTTATTGTAAAAAATTATCCAAATCGCCACTGCGGTTTAAGGCGTTCAAATCATCAAAACCGCCGATATGCGTTTGCCCGATAAAAATCTGCGGCACGGTTTTGCGTCCCGTTTTCGTCATCATTTCGCGGCGATATTCGGGGTCAAGGTCAATGCGAATTTCTTCCCATTCGCTAATACCCTTTTGTTTTAACAGGTTTTTTGCCATTGTGCAGTACGGGCAGAAATGGGCAGTATAAATCTTAATGTGTGGCATTTTTGTTCTCATAAAAAGGTGAAATTTTACACGATTTTCTACCGATATTTTTCCTTAATTTTTCGCTCTTGGCTCTCGGTGATACGCCCTGTTTGCAATGGGTCGCCTGCAAAATCGTGCATATAAGGTGAAAACGGGTTGGGCGTGGATTTGTGCGGCAGTGCCACCAAGGAACGCACCAAATCGTCCATATCCCCCAAATACGCCCCCGATTTGGGGCTGTTAATCATCACCACCACACCCAATGGCGGCTCATTGGGGTTTTCAGGCAGCCTGAAACCTGCCAGCGCACGCACATCTTTCAGGGTGCCTGTTTTCATACGCAAACCACCCACATCACGCAGACGGCGGCGGAGCGTGCCGTCATAACCCGCAATCGGCAAACTGTCGATAAATTGTTGATTAAACGCGTCATTGTAATAGGCTCGATACAACATCGTCCCCAGCGTGCGTGCGGTTACGCGTTCTTCTCTGGATAAACCCGAACCGTTTTCCATAACCAAACCTTGCGAGTGAATGCCTGCTTGCTTGAAACTGTTGATGACGGTTTTTTTCGCATTTTCAACGGTATCACCTGCTTGATTGGCACCTAATGTCAAAAAAATCGAACGAGCAAACAGGTTATCCGATTGCTTATTCATTGTGCGAATTGCGTCTGACAAAGGGACAGAATAATGGCTTGCCACCACTTCGCTGTCATCTGGCGTTTTGCCTGTCAGAAACAATCTCGCACCGCTACCGCCCTGTTGTTGCCACTGTCCGACAAAACTTTCAAACGCAAATTCTTGTGGATTCAACATATTGACATACAACGCCTGATTTTCGCACGCCACAGGAATGCGTCCGCCAATATGCAGCACCGCACCGTCCCAATGGGCTTTGAGAATTTTGGCAATATTGCCACAATTAGAACCGCTCACAAATTGTGCGGTATTATGCACTTCAATATTCGGTAGCGGCGGTTTGGTAACCACTGCCAAATCGCCTGCGGCATTGCGTTCAACGCCCACCCACACCACTTTATACGACAGCATATGCGGGTCAGGAGCAATGGTAAAAGCCCGCCCTGCGTCCCTGCCAAAATTTTCAGCTGAACCCGCATTCGACCACGCGGAACTGTCCAACACAATTTTACCGCCAATTTGCTGTATGCCTTTGTTGCGTAAGGCATTTTGCATGGCGATTAAATCGTTCTGTTCCATAGTCGGGTCGCCTGAACCAATCCAGTATAAATTGCCGTCCAAAACACCATTATTCAACGCCATAGGCGTTCGCACACGCCATTCGGTTTTCCAACGAAAATCCGCCCCCAATGTATCCAATGCGGCATACGAAGTTACCAACTTCATCACAGACGCAGGGTTCATCGGCGTGTCGGCATTGTGTTCTGCCAACACTTCGCCCGTATTCAAATCCTGCACAAAAAACGCCACTTCATGGGGCAACATTCGTCCCATATTCGGTTGAGAAAATGCCGTAGAAACAAAGAATAAGGATAAAAACAAGGAGTAGATTTTCATTAAATTAAATCCGTTGTTATATGGGTTTCGCACAAAGCGTTATTTTACAAAAATTTTAACTTTCAGGCTGCCTGAAAGTTATTCATCTTCTAATAAGTCCAAAACGGCATTCGCTGCGATTTGGTTAGTATCTTGTTTTAACTCTTTGTGCAATAAGGAAAAATCTTCAATTAAGGCTTGATTATTTTGTGTGTATTGCAGGCACAACGCGTTGGCTAATTTTGTGGGATTGGCGTCTTGTTGTAATAATTCAGGCACGGCAAATTTTTTCAGTAAAATATTCGGCAAACCGATATAAGGTAATTGAAAAATGCGTTTGACGATGGTAAATGTAATCGGTGAAATTTTATAGGCAATGACCATGGGTTTTTTGCATAACGCCACTTCCAAAGTAACCGTACCACTGGCAGCCAAAACGCAATCGGCGGCTTGTATGGCTATTTGTGCTTGACCGCTGATTAAGTGAATCGGCAAATCGCGGTATTTTTCTTGATTAAGTAAGTTTTTTAAGTATTGAAAGCCATTTTCGGTTGCCGCAGGCAATAAAAATTGAGCGTCTTTGTTTTTATTGATTATTTCGCTTGCGGTTTGAATAAAAGTTTCGCCTAAATATTCTAATTCACTCATTCTTGAACCTGGCAATAGAGTGAATATGGGCGTATTTTCAGGCAGCCTGAAAAATTGTTTGGCTTTTTGGCTATCAGGTTGCATGGCAATCGTTTCGGCTAATGGGTGTCCGACAAACACCGCTTTACCGCCTGCTTTTTGGTAAAGTTCTGGTTCCATAGGAAAAAGACACAACACCATATCGGCAATTTTGACAATTTTTTTCACGCGTCTGCCACGCCATGCCCAAACAGACGGACTGACATAATGCACGGTTTTAATGCCTGCTTTTTTGAGTTTTTTTTCAATCGAAAAATTAAAATCAGGCGAATCAATACCGATAAATATATCGGGTTGTTTTTGTAATAAAATTTTAATGAAGTTTTTACGAATAGAAAGTATTTCAGGCAGCCTTTTTAATACTTCAACCAAACCACGCACGGCTAATCGTTCTTGATTAAAAAAAGACTCACAACCAGCAGCAATCATTTGTTTGCCGCCTATGCCAAAAATTTCGCAATTAGGGTGTTGTTGTTTGAGTGCGGTAATTAAATGTCCGCCGAGTAAATCGCCCGACACTTCACCTGCACAAATGGCTATTTTAAGTGGTTTATTCATTTTAAAGTAAATGATTTTTATATTTTCAGGCAGCCTGAAAAACTTTTCAGGCAGCCTGAACATTTATTGATTTAATATGCCCATCAATTTGTCGGCTTGTCTTGCCCATGGCATATAATTGCCTGCTTCTGTCCAACTGGCTTTGCGTAAATCGGTTTTGCCGTTTAGGCAATGCAATTTGATTTTTTCCAAGCGTTGGTTTAATAATTCCAAGGCTACGGTATTATCTACCTGCACCGTTTGTTTGGCGTTTTCTATTGCCGATGACAACAGTTTGAACTTAAATGAACCAATTTGACTGGGAATTTCGCAATACTCTGTTCCCAAAGGAATATATGTGCCTGATATTTGCATAAATATGCCGTTTTCATATTCGCCAATCACGCCCAATACTTCGCCGTGTAGCAATTCTTGACGAATATCATCGGGGCGAATTTTTGCGTCTTTGCAGGTTTCAAATTCGGGATACAAACTTTGCGTTTCGGTGTGCAATAAAAAGGATAAAGCCGCACCGTTTTCGCTTAATAAAGTTTGCTCATAATTTTGTGCTAATTGTTCGATTTTTTCAATTTCGTCAAACGAAACGCTGGCGGTATAACGATAATGCACATGTTGCGGGTGTATTTCCAAACCTGTTTGCACAATGCCGTTTTCAGTCATCAACGAACAAAGGTGCGAAATGCGGTCAGAAACGGGTTGCCCAAACGGACAGGCAGGAATTTGCCACGAATGCACAGACAATGCGTCTGCTTTATGTTTTTCCTGCCATTTTTTCAGGGTGCCTATCGCTGGACATTTGTCTGCCATGGACGCCATTGTTCGCCAAAACAGCAAATGTTCGGTTTCAATCGCGTGATTGACCAAAAATGGGTGATGTTGTGCAATGTATTTGGCGACATTTTCATTCAATTCTTTATCGTTAAAAATCTCAATCAAGCCTTCCACACCTTGCTGTGCGTCAATGCAATCCACATACATTTTCCGCAATTTGGGATACAGGCTGCTTTCTGATTTTTGGAACACAGGCGGCATGGCAGACGCCATATTCGCTTCTAACGCCAAATGATATTCATGCGTATGGTGCGTGCTGACGGCGTTATGCACTGCCATATTGTTGGTTTTGGGCAGGTCTTTGTTATATCTTCTTGTTTTTCTTTAATATATTTTTTCAGGTGTTTGACTTTGTCGCCAATCGCGTCAATCACCGCACCCAATAGGCGATAACCGTAAGAAGTGGCTTTGGCAAAGCAATCTGCTGTGTAATGTTGCTGCAATAATTGCACCATTTTTTCCACAGGATATTGTTTTTGAATATCTTTTTTACCACCTTTACTGGCTTTTTCCCATTCGCCCAGTATTTTGCGATATTCATCAATCGTGGTTTTGGCTTGTTCGGCTTGCTCTTGCTGTTGCGTTTTCCAATGCGATAATTGCTGTTCTATCGCATTGCTAATATCGGCAAACCATTGAAGAAAAATGTTTAAAGAACAATGCGTTGCACGCCATTCTTCGATGACTGCTTGTTCTATGCGTTGCACCACGGTATGTGCCGATTCGGAAATAATGCTTTCGCTGGACGCATAGTGCATGGCAATGCCTTTGCCACGAAAATGGCGTTGTGCCACTTCGTTTAAGGACGCGGATACCGAATCTACGCGTTCTTTCCAGTCTAATTTTTGCGTTTGTTGCAAGAAAAATTGAGCGCGACTTGCCCATTCTTGATCGATTGAAGTGGGGGCTTCTTTTTTACGGCGTGTTTGTGGCGATTTTTCAATAATATCGTCATCTTTCATTAAATAATTTTCGGTCATCAACCAAGTTTTATCGCTGAATAAATCTTCTATCCACAATAAAGGTTCTTCTTCTTTATCTTTGGGATTTTCGCCATAAAACATTCTATTGACGACACCTGCCACGCTTTGTTTGCCCAACATTTCCAACATTTTGGGCGTATCGGCAAATAACGAGATTTCTTCTGTTGTCCAAAATGTAGGTTCTTCATTCACAGGCAGTGGGTATTGAAAATCGCCTATGGCAATATTAGAAAACAGGCGATAGGCTATATCGGTTACCGCACGACTAAATGACGCTTTGCTGTTATCGAATGGAAATAAATTCATCACCACTTTTTGCGACATAAGCGAGCGGCATTCTAAAAGCGTGGCATAAATTTCTGCGGCTTCTGTTTCAGGTAAATCACCTGTGGGCAACATCAGGGCAACTTTAATTTTTTCTGCCCCCCAAGTATTTAAGGTATCAATCATCGCCAGCAATAAACCTGTGGATTCGCTTGACGCTAAATTGACCAATAAATAAAATACACTTTCTGATTTACATAACTTTTTGATATTTTTCTGAAAAATATCCACATTTTGATGAAAACATTCGCTATAAACACGGCGAAATTGATACATTTCATTTTGAATATATTCACTTAATTCGGCTTGGGTTAAATTCGCCGTATTTTGTGCTGATTGATTTAAGGCTTCCTGAAACATTTCAGGGGTAAAAACGATATGCTGAATATCTTTATGTTTATCTGTCCATTCAGAATGACCGACATAAAACAAAACAGGTTTGGCATTATCAGGCAAACGATGAGAAAGTTGTTCGGTACGCAATAAGCAATCTTTGCTTTGTTCTGAAAGTCCGATAATAATATGACGCATATCCTGCTCCCTATTTAATGTGTATTGCGTTTAATAATAAAACATTAAACGCCATTTCATTAAAAATCAATATTCATTGTATTATGCTTTCAGGCTGCCTGAAAGAATAAAAAACATTCTCCATTATTCTCATTTGTATCAAAAAATGGTTAATAAAAAGTGCATTATTTTATTTTCAGGCTGCCTGAAAAATAATAAAACAGTTTTTTATTGTGCATGTTTCATCAATCTTTGTTTTTCTCTCTGCCAATCTTTATCTTTGGACGCTTGGCGTTTATCGTGTTGTTTTTTGCCTTTTGCCAAACCCATTTCCATTTTAATATTGCCACGCGAATAATGTAAATCCAAAGGCACAAGCGTATAACCACTGCGTTCGGTTTTGCCGATTAACTTATTGATTTCGGCTTGTTTTAACAACAATTTGCGTTGTCGAACAGGGTCACATTTAATGTGTGTCGAAGCCGTTGGCAAAGCAGTAATGTGCGAACCCACTAAATAAAACGCCCCTTTTTTCCAGTGAATATACGATTCTTTTAATTGCACTCGCCCCGCACGAATGGCTTTGACTTCCCAACCTTGCAAAACCAAACCTGCTTCAATTTTATCTTCAATAAAATAATCGTGAAATGCTTTTTTATTATTCGCAATACTCATTTAGCATAAACCATTTTTTAATTATAGACCATCGATTTTATCAAAAGTACTGCTGATTTTATACATTTAAAATGTGTTCAGGCAGCCTGAACGCTAATAAAGTGGTATAATTCGCACTCTTTTTTTAAGCATACTCGTGGATAACGGGCATTATTATGGACGCAGACAGTTGTAGTGTTTATATTAAAAATCAACGCATTAAAAAATAATTCCGCATAAATGGTTCTCTCATTTGTGGCGTGATTATTTAGGATACACAAATGACAGAACCGAATATCAATTATGCTCCCGATAGCATTTCGGAGCAATTTACACAAATTCAGGACTTGGCAGAACGGCTACTGCCCGTTTATGCTCAACCCGATGTTGAGCAAAATTCTGATTATATTCAATTAGTTGAATTACTGCACGACTTGCACCCTGCGGATATGGCGGCGGTTTTGGAATCGCTGCCTTTGCAAGAGCGGGTTTTGGTGTGGAAACTTGCCCAGCCCGAAGATGACGGCGAAGTTTTGTTGGAAGTATCGGATTCTGTTCGTGAAACTTTGATTGAAACGATGGGTAAAGAAGAACTCATCGCCGCTGTGGAAGACTTGCCCGCTGCCGAAGTTGCCGAACTCGCCCCCGATTTACCGCAAAATGTGGTGAGCGAAGTTTTAGAAAGTCGGGACGAAGAAGAACGCCAACAAATTCAATCGACTATGTCGTATGCCGAAGACACGGTCGGTTCGATTATGGACTATGAATTAGTCAGCATTCGGGCAGATGTAACCTGCGAAGTGGTGTTGCGTTATCTTCGCCGCTTTGACATTCTGCCTGACCATACCGACAAAATTTTTGTGGTTGATGAAGACGATATTTTGCAAGGCGTTTTGCCGATTCGCAAACTTTTGGTGTGCGATCCAGACGATTTGGTTGCCGATGTAATGTCGAGTGATGTGGTGAAATTTCGCCCCGAAGACAATGCCGAAGAAGCCGCCCAAGCGTTTGAAAAATATGACTTAATTACCGCCCCTGTGATTGATGAGACGCAAAAACTCATCGGCAGATTAACGGTTGATGAAATGCTTGATGTGATTCGTGAAGAATCCGAAGCCGATATGTTGAATATGGCGGGTTTGCAAGAAGAAGAAGACCTGTTTGCTCCCGTGATTGACTCGGTCAAAAACCGCTGGGTGTGGTTGGCAGTGAATTTATGCACCGCACTTGTGGCAAGCCGTGTGATTGGCTTGTTTGAAGGTTCAATCGAAAAAATTGTTGCACTCGCAGCACTAATGCCGATTGTTGCAGGCATAGGCGGCAATTCAGGCAACCAAACCATTACCATGATTGTGCGTGCATTAGCCACAGGGCAACTGAATGGCACACAACCTTTGCAATTATTCAAAAAAGAAATCGGCGTAGCAATTGCCAACGGCGTTTTGTGGGGCAGTGCCATGGGCATCATTACCTTTATTATTTATAAAGAAATCGGATTAAGTTTGGTGATGATCGCCGCCATGACGCTCAATTTAGTATTAGCCGCCGCACTCGGCGTGTTAATACCGCTGACTATGGAAAAGTTAGGCAAAGACCCTGCATTAGGCAGCAGCGTGTTAATTACAGCCGTAACCGATTCAGGGGGATTTTTCATCTTCTTGGGCTTGGCAAGTTTGTTTTTGCTGTAAAAACAAGGGGTTTCAGGCTGCCTGAAAAATAAAACGCCGTAGCCACATAGGGGCAAATACAACGGTTTAATTTCCCATAATGTTTTCTGTTTTATCAACGCCTTATGGCGTTGCGGTGGGCAGGAATGCCCACCCTATACAGTAGATTTGTCATAATAATAAAAAAACCCTTTCAGGCAGCCTGAAAATAAGGTTTGTTTGATACGAAGTATCAAACCTTTGATAAACGAAGTTTATCAAAGAAGATGACGAAGTCATCAAACCGCAATTTCAACAAAAACCCCACCGCAAGGTGGGGTTTGAAGTTAAATGGTTTTTAACATTCAATCAATCCAAAGAATTACATTCTTTCAATCATGGCTTTACCGAATGCCGAGCAAGAGATTTCGTTTGCTCCGTCCATTAAGCGGGCAAAGTCGTAGGTTACTTGTTTGTCGCCGATGGCTTTTTCCATAGCGGTAATCACCAAATCAGCCGCTTCAAACCAGCCCAAATGACGCAACATCATTTCTGCCGACAAAATCAATGAACCAGGATTAACTTTGTCTTGACCTGCATATTTCGGAGCGGTGCCGTGTGTGGCTTCAAATACGGCGTATTGGTCAGAAATATTTGCACCAGGGGCTATGCCAATACCGCCTACTTGTGCGGCTAATGCGTCTGAAATATAGTCGCCATTCAAATTCAGCGTAGCAATCACATCGTATTCCGCAGGACGCAACAAGATTTGTTGCAAGAATGCGTCTGCAATCGCGTCTTTGACGACAATATTTTTGCCCGTTTTCGGATTTTTAAATTCGCACCACGGACCAGCACCAATCAGCGTTGCACCAAATTCTTCGCGTGCCACTTGATACGCCCAATCGCGGAAACCGCCTTCGGTAAATTTCATAATATTGCCTTTATGCACAATGGTTACCGAGTTGCGGTCGTTGTCGATTGCATAACGAATGGCGGCACGCACCAAGCGTTGTGTGCCTTGTTTAGAAACTGGTTTAATGCCAATGCCTGATGTTTCTGGGAAACGGATTTTTTTCACGCCCATTTCACCTTGCAAAAAGGCGATGATTTTTTTCGCATCAGGCGTTTCGGCTTCCCATTCAATACCTGCGTAAATGTCTTCGGTATTTTCACGGAAAATCACCATATTGGTTTTGGACGGATCTTTCAGTGGAGACGGCACGCCGTTAAAATAACGCACAGGACGCACGCATTGATACAAATCCAACTCTTGACGCAAAGCGACATTCAACGAACGAATACCGCCGCCCACAGGTGTGGTCATCGGACCTTTGATGGACACCGAATATTCTTTCAAAGCGGCAAGCGTTTCTTCGGGCAACCACACATTATCGCCATAAACACGCGTGGCTTTTTCGCCTGCAAACACTTCCATCCAGTGAATTTTTTTCGCACCGCCGTAAGCTTTTGCCACAGCAGCGTCAATCACATCAATCATCACAGGGGTAATATCCACGCCAATGCCGTCCCCTTCGATATACGGAATAATAGGTTGGTCTGGAATGGCTTGACCTGGAATGATTTTTTGACCTTCGGTCGGCACTTTGATATGACTCATTGTGAGAACTCCTTAACTTTGAGTGTTGTTGAAATGTGTTTATTTAAAATAGCCGTGTATTATCGCCTATTTTTGCGTTTTATGCGATAAAACTTTTGCTGTTATGCGTCAAATTGTTCGTTTGCGAAGAAAAACGAAGATTTTTTTAAGGAATTTTTTGTTTTTTAATCAAATAAGAAAATTCAGGCTGCCTGAAAATAATAAGCAATGAAAAATATATAAAGAAAATTCCGCCCTATCGGGCGGTTGGTGGGCAAGAATGCCCACCCTATAACGGATTGTCTATTATTTCAACATGAATGAAATTTTGCAAGAGTTTCTAAAATAAGAAAATTCAGGCTGCCTGAAACTCTTTACCCCAATAAAAAAGGCTACCTGAAATATTCAGGCAGCCTTTTAAAAACACGCAAAATACTTTTCAAACCTTATTTTTTCGCTGCTTTGGTTGCGTTTTTCACGCTTTCAGTTGCGGCTTGTTGGGTTTGTTTCATGGTGTCAGCCACGCTTTTTTGTACTTCTTTTGCAGTGGTTTGCAAAGAAGCAATGGTATTTTTTGTGGTTTCAAATGCTTGTTGCATTTGGTCGAACAAAACATGAGTTTGTTCGGGAGCAGATTTTTTCATTTCGTCTAATTGTGCTTTAATGCTGGCTTGTGCTGCCGCGAATTGGCTTTCAGCCAATTTTTGGGTGTTTTGTTGCACAGCGTCAGCCCAAGCGTACAATGCTTGGAAATGTTGGGTTAATTGTTCGCCTTTGCGATTTGCCCATTCACCTGCTTCTTTGCCTGCTTCTTGGGGGTTGCCAGTGTTTTTCAACACTTGTTCGGCAGTTTGTGCGTTATCCGCAAACGATTTTTTTGTGAAATCTAAATTTAATTTGAATAATTCTTCGGTGCTTTTCAACACCAATTCGGCTGCTTTGTTCAGTTGGTTCAAGGTGTCCAAACCTACTTTGCTGAATGTTTCATTTAAGTTGTTCATATACTCGCTCCTTATTGCGAAATGGTAAAAAAAAAACAACGAGACAGTTGGCAATTAAAAAACACAACTCATTTTTGTTGTGCAATGCAAAACTGTTTATGTGCGAATGATAAAACAATAAAAAATAAATAGCAAGCAAAATTTTGGGGGTGATAAATAAATAAAATCATTGCGGCACATTGTATAGCTATAATTTATTGCACCGCACAAAAGTGTGCAACAAATCAACAAACGATGAGCAATGATGTGTTATGTCAAGCCTACGGCTTGACAAATATGTTTAGATAACGCTTCGACTATTTTTTCAGGCTGCCTGAAAACACAATCGAAGCGTTATCTAAATAATATCTGTTCTGCCTGACAAGGCAGAACGCAAAGCCCATTGCTCATTTCTCATTGCTAATTGCTCATTATCTTTCAGCAAATCGTTATACAATATCTCCTGACAGTCAATCACATTGGAGATTAAGCGTACAATGAACATTCAGCATTTATTCTGCACCGCCGCCCTAATCACCGCTTTATCGGCTTGCTCTTCTTTGGGTGTGGGCGTGGGCATTGGCACGGGGTTTGGCGGACACGGCGGCATTGGCGTGAGTTTGGGCGGCAATATTCCTTTGGATAAATCGCCCAAAGTCTCATCAAATCAAGGTGTTACCATTCCCCAAACGCGTTTGCAACAGGAATTAAATATCGAATTAAACGAACTCAATCAATATCGCACACAACAAGGTTTGCAGGCTTTGGTACGAAATGAATCATTAGACGCTTATGCCGCAGTTCGTGCAGCGGAATTGGCTCAAAACTTTTCGCATACGCGTCCCAATGGCAAAAATGCTTTATCGTATGTGCGTAATTTTGTAGAAACCGCTGAAAATATCGCCCAAAACAACGCCGCAGACGGCAAAGCGATTATCGAGCAATGGAAAAACAGCCCAGAACACGCCAAAAATATGGCAAATCCTGTGTTTCGTGCGGTTGGTTTAGGCGTGTATGCTGATGCGTCTGGCAAAATTTATTGGGTGCAGGTGTTTGGCGAAGAACATTCTTTTGTGCGTTATTAACCGTTTCAGGCAGCCTAAAAACAAGGTTTATTTTAGTCGTCAGACTAAAATTATTGATTTACGAAGTAAATCAATAGATTGCGAAGCAATCAAACCACAGTTTCTGCGAGCCGTAAGGCGAAGCTAATATATAGTTACATAATATAAAATGAATACAGATACTTACCTAATCCGCCGTTCGCGTATGGTTGAACGCTTAAAATCGGCAGGCATTCGCAACGAAACCGTGTTGCGGGCGATGAACCGTGTGCCACGCCATTTGTTTATTGAAGATATTTTTGAAAACCATGCGTATGACGATTTGTCCCTGCCCTTACCGAATAGACAAACCATTTCCCAGCCTTATATTGTGGCAAGAATGAGCGAATTATTGTGTTCGCCTGCCATTGGTTTTCCGCAAAAAGTATTGGAAATTGGCACAGGTTGCGGTTATCAAACCGCTGTTTTAGAAAGCATTGGCATAGGCGAAATTTACTCGATTGAACGCATTAAACAACTGCATGATATTGCACGCGAAAATTTGCACAATTGCGGTTTTTACCGAGCCCGCCTAATTTACGGCGATGGCTACGCAGGTTTGGTAGCATTTGCCCCTTTTGACGGCATGATTATCACCGCCGCACCGCCACAAATTCCCGTTCCCCTACTGCAACAACTCGCCACAGGCGGTAGAATGGTCTTGCCTTTGGGCGATGAACGCCAGCAATTTTTGTATCTCATTGAAAAAACAGAACAAGGATACCGCGAAACCTGTTTAGAACGCGTGAATTTCGTCCCCATGTTAGACGGCAAAAGTCAGGTTAATAGCAAAAAATGACACCATAGGATAATTCATGCTATCCAACAAAAAACAAAAAATCTTCCGCATTATACTTGGCACGCTTTTGGTGCCGTTCATCGGCGATGTGTGTATTTTATGGTTTTTTACTGGAAATATTTTCTTTTTTATCAATAAATTAGATATATTTCTATTGTCTTTTGCAGCCGCTTTTTTATGCGTGGGCGTTTTCACGCTTTTAGTGCGTTTGTGGATTGAGTTTTACATTCAATCACTTGCCGCACGCTTGGCGATTGCCTGTTTGTTTGGCTTATTATTGGCGGTGCTGCTCACTAAACTCATGCCCATAGGCGTATGGTTTGCCGCGTCCTTAATTGCCACAATCGGCACGGAATTGATTGTAGCGTTGCATTGGCGGTGTTTTCAGGCTGCCTGAATTACTTCTGCCGTTCTGCATTCGATGCGGCAAAAATGGCGATGATTAGGAAAAGCAAGACGGGCATGGCTCCTGCGACAAAGGGGGACATTCTGAATAGTTCGGCATAGAAACTGAAAAATCTGCCCAAAAAGTGAAAGCCCACGCCCAAGCACATACCGAGAAAAATGCGTAAGCCCATATTGCTGTGGCGAGCAATCACTGGGGTGAATGCGAGTGCAATCAGCACCATAGAAAATGCCCCCAATGGATAGAAAATTTTTCGCCAACGAGCCACTTCATACGACAGCGTGCGTTGTCCGTTGTCTTTCAAATGGTGAATATAGGCGTTCAGTGCCATAGACGACATTTGCTCGGGCTTGGCAATTAACACGCCCAATAAATCAGGGGTGATGGTGCTTTGCCAAACAATGCTTTCAGGCTGCCTGAAAAGGGTTTTGTCGCTTGCTAATACGCTTTCTTGTACGCCCGATAATTGCCATTGTCCGTTGTCGATATGTTGTGCGGTTTTCGCATAAGTTAAACCGTTTAAGCGATAGTCTTCGCTTAAATGATAAAGCGTCATGTCTTTTAAGTCGCCATTCGGTAGCATGCTGCCTACTTGTGCCATATCGTTGCCTGATTTTAGCCATATACCGCCGTCTTTGTTGAATACAGCGTTTTGTCCATTCAGTGCGTTATAGGCAATGATTTCCGATTGTTTGTAGGCTGTGGGTAGAATTTTTTCGCCCAAAAGTGCATTTGCCGCCGCACAGATTAAGGCAAATACGCTTAATACGCCAATCATGCGTTTCATCGACATACCGCAGGCTCGCATGACCACATATTCGCTGGCGGCAGACAAGCGTGTGAGTGCAATCAGTGCCGCCGTTAAAACCGCCACAGGAAAAATTTCATACACATACACAGGCAATCGCCACAGCATATAGTGAAAGAGCGTGGCAACCGTGTATTGTCCTTTGCCCACATTGCCACTTTCCGAGAGCATATCAAACACCGCATACAGGGCGACAAACGCCAATAATACGGACAGCAACATAA
Organism: Neisseriaceae bacterium; assembly: GCA_017518845.1. Lineage (GTDB taxonomy): Bacteria > Pseudomonadota > Gammaproteobacteria > Burkholderiales > Neisseriaceae > RGIG9985. The sequence continues at coordinate 4,035 of JAFWTP010000211.1, read as the reverse complement.
AAAACAAGCGTTTGATGATATAACGGTCAATCAGTTTCATTATGCTGCCTTTTTACTAAAAATCAATGGGTTATCTCGGTATCGCAACAGCATAATGCCTGCAATCAGCATAATGCTATGTGCCAACAACAAGCCCACACCAAACGGCAGTTGTCCTGTGCCAATTTTGGTGCGTGCAAACGATAAAAGACTTTGATAAATAAAGAAAAATATTGCTGCAAAAATAATGTTATACGATTTGCCGTGTCTGGGATTGGAATATGATAAAGACAATGCCAATAACGCCAAAATGGGAATCGCCAGCGGCATAGAAATTCGCCACATTAACTCCGCGTGCCAGTCGGGATTGGGACTTTGCCATAACGCTCGATTGCTGGCGGTGTGGCGGTCGGCATCGTTCTGCTCAATTTTTGGGGTAATCGCAATGGTTAAATCGGCAGAGCCAAAACCCACTTGATCAAAATCGCCCTGACCTGCCACACCTGAATAGCGGTTGCCGTCTGTTAATTGCAAAATGCGTTTGCCGTCATCGTCTTTCATTTGCCCTGATTTGGCAAGTATCACCACTGTGCGGCCTGTTTTTGGGTCTTGCGTGCGAACAAACACATTTTCTGCCACGCCTTTTTCTATATCAAAGCGTCCGACAAAATAAACCGAACCGTCCGAGCGGGTTTTGAATACGCCTTCTTCTAATAAAGATAAGTCTTGTTTTTGTTTGAGAAAACCCGCAAACGATTTGCCGCGTGATTCTGCCCACGGTGCGGCGGATAAAGAAATAATGGCGGTTAAAATCACAAACGGTGTGATAAACACAGCGACAGGCAATAACCAGCGTTTGAGCGACAGTCCCGTGGCTAACCACACAACCATTTCGCTGTCTCGCCAATAGCGGGCAAATACGGTGAGAATGCTGACAAAGGCGGTTAAAATTAACAACAGCGGCGTTAAACCCAACACCCACACCGCAAGCATGGTGCCGATGGCGTCCAACGCCATTCGCCCGCCTGCCACGCGTCCCAATAGGTTGATGACTTGCGTGGAAATGAGAATAATCAAAAGAATAAAAAACACCCCCACAGCGGTGAGCGTGAGTTCTTTCATTAAATGACGGCGATAAATCATAATTAAGTCTTTATTAAATTTAATATTTCAGGCTGCCTGAAAATAAAATCTATGTCATTGCGAGCGTTTTAATTTCGTATTAGGCTGCCTGAAAGTTAAACCAGTGTCATTGCGAGCCGTGATTTATCACGGCGTGGCAATCCAATAAATTGCAAAGCAATTTATCAACGCCACAGGCGTTGTAACGACATTGCAAAAAGTCATTCAGGTTACCGAAAATCTTACAAATACTGCCACTACAACACCTTGCGGCATTGATAAAAAAAATCTAACGATTTTTTTTTATTGGATTGCCACGACTTACCTTACGGCAAGTCTTGCAATGACACACTGTTTCATTTTTCAGGCTGCCTGAAAGTTAATTTTTTGCCAATCCTAAAACGCTTATTTTCCTATTTTTAGAACTGCTTATTCTGTATTAAAATGGCAGATATTTTTTAACAGGAATTTTAAACAATGAAATTTAGCATATCCACGAAAAAAAATCAGCAAACAAAAGCACAGGCAGAAGTGTTGTGTATCGGACAAGGCAGCCTGAAAGCCAAATCTTTGGCATTATTAGGCAAGAAAAACAATGACTTAATTGCCGCTTTGGCAACTTTGGCACAAGAGTCCGATAAAAAATCGTTTCAGGCAGCCCCTGCGATAGACACTTTACACCGCATTGCCGCTTTCAAAGCCGTAGGCGATGATTTACCCAAAATCTGCAAACCCTTTGCCGAATGGGTAAAAGCAGGCGATGAAGACGAAATTGTGGTGTATTTAGACGGCTTGGCAAAAAAAGACGCTTTGGCGTTAATACCGCACGCCATTCGTGCGGTTGCCGATGCGGTTTATGCTTACACCGCCCAAAAAACACGCGACAACGAAGAAAACACGCAAGAACTTGTTTTTATTACAGAATACGCTAATGACAATGCGTTTCAGGAAGCCTTCACACAAGCAGTGGCTCTCGCTGACGCAATGAAATTTGCCAAAGATTTAGCCAATGCTCCTGCCAATATTTGTACGCCCGAATTTTTAGCAGAGGAAGCCGCCAATCGAGCCAAAAAAGCAGGGGCAACGGTAAAAATTTATCTGCCAGCCCAAATCGAAAAATTAGGCAACACTCGTTTTTATCGGTTGCAAAAGGCAGCGATATTGAGCCACGCTTTATTGAATTATCCTACAACGGCGGCAAAAAATCGGACGCACCGATTGTGTTAATCGGCAAAGGCATATCGTTTGATTCGGGCGGTATCTCGTTAAAACCAGGTGCGGGTATGGACGAGATGAAATACGATATGTGCGGGGCGGCAAGTGTCATTGCCACATTCTGTGCGGCGGCAGAGTTAAAATTACCGCTTAACTTAATTGCATTGGTTCCGACTTGCGAAAATATGCCGTCAGGACACGCCAATAAACCAGGCGATATTGTCAAAACCTTAAACGGTTTGACGGTTGAAATTTTGAATACAGACGCAGAAGGACGGCTTATTTTGTGCGATGCGTTAAGTTATGCCGAACGCTTCAAACCGCAAGCGGTGATTGATACCGCAACCTTAACAGGGGCTTGCATTATCGCATTAGGACACATTGCAGGCGGCGTGATGGGCAACAATCAAGACTTGATTGATGAAATTTTAGCCGCCGCCCAATCATCAGGCGATAAAATGTGGCAACTGCCCTTGTGGGACGAATACAAAGAACAATTAGAAAGCAACTTCGCCGATTTAGCCAATATCGGCGGCAGACCCGCAGGCACAATTACCGCAGGCGTGTTTTTGTCCTATTTTGCCGAAAAATACGCATGGGCACATTTGGACATTGCAGGCACGGCTTGGAAAAGCGGCGGCAAAGCCAAAGGAGCCACAGGCAGACCCGTGCCATTGTTGTTAGAATATTTAATTGCGAAGAGTAAGCAATAAATTGTTTTCAGGCAGCCTGAAAAATAACCGATTGTTCTTATTCCCTTAAATGCCACACGGATTCGATTTTGCTCACGCAAAATCTTTAAACACAGAATTTAAAAGGAATTGCGTTAGCAATTCCGAATCCGTGTGGCAATATAAAAACAAATGTTTTCAGGCAGCCTGAAAGTTTAATCTACCTAATAGACAAGAGAATTGCCACGATTTAAACAAAAGTTTAACTATCACTTTTGACAGAATTTTTTTCAGGTTGCCTGAATAGATAATTTTTTTAAATGTCACACGGATTGGAGATTGCTAACGCAATCTCTTAAAACGAAAAAACGGCGTTAGCCGTTTCCAATTATGTGTGATAATAAAAGAACAAATATTTTCAGGCAGCCTGAAAATTTTAAAGGAAAGCCCCACAAATGCCGCAAACAGCATCGTTTTACACCCACATTAGCGACATACCTTTGTTTATTTGTCGGCTATTGCGAACCGTTTATGACAAGCACACCGACATTGCGGTGCGTTGTGCTACGCTGGAACAATGCCAATGGTTAGACCAGCAACTGTGGGCGTTTGACAGCAATTCGTTTTTGGCACACGATGTATGGGCAGATAATCCGAATAGCACTGCACCGATTGTGCTGTTTTCGCCGAATGATGATTTTTCGCAATGCCCATTGACAACCGTATTAAATTTATCTAACGAACCTTGTTTAGATACCCGTTTCACCCGCATTGTCGAAATTGTCGGTGCAGACGAAACCGCCCTTGCCAATGCACGACAACGCTTTCGCCTATATAAAGACGCAGGTTTTGTGATTGACCATAAAAAAATGCAATAAACAGTGAGCAGTTAGAAGTGAGCAGTGAGCAGTTGTTAAGTCAAGCCTTATCAGGCTTGACGGATATATTAGATAACGCTTCGATTATGCCTTTCAGGCAGCCTGAAAGATAATCTTATGTTTCAAAACCGTTTTTTAACCTACTCCGAAATTCAATTAGTGCAATCTAT
>JAFWTP010000210.1 GCA_017518845.1 Neisseriaceae bacterium | reverse complement strand
CGCCGATGATGACTAAATACAAAACCAACATACGAAAGCCTTTTTGCAGCAAGCGTGCTGTGCCGCGTTCGTAGGCTTTGGCGGTGTTGGCAAACCATTTGTTAAACCAGCCGAAAAAGCCTGTTTTTTCGTGATGATTGGCTTTTAAGGGTTTAATCAGCGTGCCGCATAAGGCAGGGGTTAAGGACAACGCCAAGAATGCCGAGAATGCGATTGAAACAGACATCACAATCGCAAATTGGCGATAAATATTGCCTGTTGAACCGCTGAAAAATGCCATCGGAATAAACACCACAATTAAAACGGCGGTAATACCGATAATCGCACCGTAGATTTGTCCCATACCTTTTTTGGTTGCTTCTTTGGGCGATATTTTTTCTTCGACCATAATCCGCTCGACATTTTCCACAACCACAATGGCATCATCGACAATAATCCCAATCACCAGCACCATAGCGAACATCGTCAGCACATTAATCGACATACCCAGTGCATACACCACAGCCAAAGCCCCAAGCAAGGCAATCGGCACTACGATTGTGGGAATTAAGGTATATCGCCAGTTTTGCAGGAAAACAAACATCACGATAAACACCAACACAATCGCTTCAAACAGTGTTTGCACCACTTTGCTAATCGACAAGCCCACGAATACAGAAGAATCGTAAGGAATCATCCACGAGACATCTTCTGGGAAAAAGCGTTCTAATTCCGTCATTTTGGTTTGAATGGCTTGGGAGACTTCCATCGCATTGCCTGTATTAGACAGTTGAATGCCAATCCCAATCGCAGGTTTTTTATTCAAACGCATGCCAGCGTCATATTCTTGCGAGCCTAATTCAACCCGTGCCACATCTTTCAGCCGCACGATTGAACCATCTGCCCCTGCACGCAAAATCAGGTTTTGAAATTCTTCCACGCTTTTCATACGGCTTGGCACGGTAACCGTTGCCATAATTTCTTGATGAAAATCGTTTTTCAGGGTGCCTAATCCGCCCATATTACCAGCGGCAATTTGCACATTTTGCGTTTGAATGGCAATATTGACATCGGCAAAACTTAGATTTAAGGCTTTGAGTTTATTGTGATCAACCCAAATTCGCATAGCACGCTCTGCACCAAATACCTGTGCTGAACCCACACCTGGAATGCGTTGTAATTCAGGCAACAGCGTGCGATTGGCAAAGTCGGCAACCAAATCTCGCTCCTGCGTATCCGACTGTAAAGCCAATAACATCAAGAAGTTAGAAGAGCGTTTGAATACTTGAATACCAATTTGGGTAACCGTATCAGGCAAGCGAGATTCCACACGAGAAAGCCTATTTTGCACCTGCATTTGAGCAATATCTTCATTGGTTTCGGTGCTAAAAGTTAAAGTCAGGCTGCCTGAACCTGCGGTTGATTGCGATTCCATATACATCAAACCATCAACGCCGTTCATTGCGTCTTCCATAATCGACATCACACTGCTGTCAATGGTTTCCGAATCCGCACCTGGGTAAGATGCCACAAGCATAATTTTCGGCGGCGTTACCTGCGGATATTGGTTAATCGGCAGAAATTTAATCGACACCAAACCTGCCATAATAATAAAAATGGCAATCACCCACGCAAAAATGGGGCGGTCAATAAAAAAACGAGCCAT
>JAFWTP010000209.1 GCA_017518845.1 Neisseriaceae bacterium | reverse complement strand
GGCTGCCTGAAACCGAAATCGTCATTGCGAGCCGTGAGCAACACGGCGAAGCAATCTCCAAATAAATTTGCACAAGCAAATTTATTTGGGTAGTCTATCAGATATAACGGCAATGCAAAAACGATTTCAGGCGGCCTGAAAAATAAATAAAACTATCTAATAGATAATAAAACAAATATCAATGATTACCACTATAACCGTTTGTTAAAAGAATGTCATAAATAGGAGCAATGCAATGAAAAATTATGCTTTATTGATTGAATTGGACAACATAAGGCAAACATTTGCTACATTACTGGCTATTGTTAAGCATTATCAAGGGTGTAAAATTTTTGAATGTCACTCTAACTTCAAATATTATATAAATGAAAATGGAGAACATGAAAAATGCGATGAATATATATTAAATGCAGAAACTATTGATGACGGATTAGATTATCTCGCTAATGACCAAATATATACTAAAATTGACTGCGAGAATAGAATAGAAAGAAAAAGATGGAAAAATTTAAGAAAGGAAATCAATCAATTACGAAAACACATTGGAATAATTGATAGTAAAGACATAAAATTTAATGATGACAACAACACACGTTTATACACCATTTCGGAAATTGAAATAAAACAAATTGATAAACAAGCCCTTGCACTATTGTATTATTTCGTCTATAAAGCAATGTTTTATGAATTATTTATTATTACACCGTTAAATACGCCTATGGATAGAATTATTAAATACTATATGGAAGATTTAAATAATGCACATAAAAATCATAAAGTTTGGTTAAAATATTTTATTCAAGCCATTAAATCTTTATCTAACGATTTGGACTTTATGCTTTTAACGCGATTATGGGCAGATAATGACACAGCACTATTTTCTTGTGCTGATAAAGAAATGTTTCATCTAATAAAAAATTTGCCAGAAAATAATCAATTACTGTTTAATCGTGCTTACGACTTTTACTATAAACCTGTGGTTGATTATAGCGATGAAATTCTACTCAACGCCTGCCCTTGCGATGGCGTTTATATCGGTTCTTATGCCAAACAATAATTTTCAGGCAGCCTGAAAAATATGTAAATTCAAATGATTATGAAAAAACTCTTTTTACTTTTACTTTCCTGCTACACCGCCTATGCCTATGCCGATTATGCTGTGGCGTTAGGCGATACGCCCAAGTATCCGCCGCATTTTACGCATTTTGACTATGTCAATCCCAATGCACCCAAAGGCGGTGTGGCGGTGTTTCCGATGACGGGCGGGTTTGATTCGCTCAATCCTTTTGCACTCAAAGGCGAACACGAAGTGGGCATTGCTATGCTGACACTCGACACCTTGATGACGCAAAGCGAAGACGAAGCCTTTTCGGTATATGGCTTAATTGCCGATGATATTCGCCTATCCGATGACGGCTTGTCGGTAACCTTTCACATTAACGAACAAGCGAAATTTCATAATGGCGACCCTGTTTTATCGCAAGATATTGTTTTTTCATATAAAACTTTAACAGAAGACCCTGCCACCACGCCGTTTTATCGCTTATACTGGAATGGCGTAAAAAACATTACCGCTGTCGATAGCCACACCGTTCGCTTTGATTTCAAAGAAAAAAATTCGGAACTGCATTTAATTTTAGGGCAGTTGCCTGTTTTTTCGCACAAAAGTTTTCCCAACGGCTTAAAAGACGGCAACGCTGTGCCTATCGGTTCGGGGGCATATCGCTTAAAACGCACGGCAAATGGGCGTTTTTCTGAATTTGAACGCGACAAACATTACTGGGCAAAGGATTTGCCGTCTCGCAAAGGTATGTACAATTTCGACACCATTCGTTTTAAATATTATTTAGACGAAACCGCACGCGTGGAAGCCCTGAAAGCGGGTGAGTACGATATTTTAGAAGAAAATGTGGCTCGCCTTTGGGCAAGAGCCTATTCGGATAAGGTATTGAAAAAAAATAACTTTATTCGCAAAAGTTTTCCCCATCACAACAACGCAGGCATGCAGGCGTTTGTGCTGAACTTACGCCGCCCTGCCCTACAAGACGAAGTTTTGCGACAAGCATTAGTGTTAGCCTTTGATTTTGAGTCTGTTAATCGTATGTCTTTTTACTGTTTGTATCGGCGTGATGACAGTTTTTTCACCAATACCGAACTCGCTGCACAAGGGCTACCTGAAAAACAAGAATTACAAATATTACAATCAGTTAAAGAACATTTACCGCCCGATATATTCACCACGCCGCCCGTATCACCGCCTGTTATCGACCCTGTCAAAGGTGTTCGTCCAAATTTAATTAAAGCAAAAAATCTTTTGTTATCCGCAGGTTACACATATAAAGACGGCGTTTTAATCGACAAAAACGGCAAAAAAGTCGAATTAGAATTTTTAACCTATACCAAAGCCTTTGAACGCACCACAGCCAAATGGCGGCGAGATTTGCAAAAAATCGGCATCACACTCAATATCCGCGTAACCGATGCGGCATTATTCATCAAACGCATGAACGACTTTGATTACGATATTGTAATTGCCAATTACAGCAATTCATTAAGTCCTGGTAACGAGCAATTTGAATACCACAGTTGCGTATCCGCCCAAACCAACAGCACACGCAATTACGCAGGCGTGTGCGATGCCGCAATCGAAAAAATCTTGCCACACTTTGTATCCGCACAAAATCGAAGCGAATTAGTCGCCGCCAGCCGTGCATTAGACCGCGTTCTGCGGCGAAAATACATCGTTGTGCCAAACTGGTACAGCAGCGAAATCCGTATGATTTACAAAAAAAATTTCAGGCAGCCTGAAACCTTGCCACAACAATTTCACGGCATACAATGGGCGATTGAATCGTGGTGGATAGAAAACAATGAGCAGTGAGCAATGAGCAATGAGCAGTTGTTTTGTTTTGCCTTGCGGCAAAACGGATTTAATTTTAGATAACGCTTCGATAATGTTTTTAACCTGCCTGAAAGAAAATCGAAGCGTTATCTCAAAATATCCGTCAAGCCACAGGCTTGACATAGCAACTGCTCACTGCTCACTGCTAACTACTCACTGCTAACTGCTCACTGTTTTCAGGCAGCCTGAAAACGCCAAATTGAGCAACAATACGCTAAAATAGCGTCCTAATGTAAATATCTTTTCAGGCAGCCTGAAAGCCTTTAACACAATGAACACAACCGACCCTAAAACCCTTATCGAACGCACCGCACGCCGTAGTGTGTGGGCGAGTGTTGTGGTGAATTTGGCTTTGGCAGTAATGCAAATTACGGTTGGTTTATTTGCCCATTCGCAGGCTTTGGTGTCGGACGGCGTACATTCTTTATCCGATTTACTGTCGGATATTGTGGCACTTTTTGCCACGCATTACAGCCGCCAAGCAGCGGACGACAAACACCCTTATGGTCATCGCCGTTTTGAAAACGCCGCGTCTTTGGCTTTGGGGGTGTTGTTGTTATTAGGCGGTGGCGTTATGGTGTGGGCGGCGGTGCAGAAATTCTATCACCCCAATCCTACCCCTGTTCATCACACTGCCCTGTGGGTTGCGGCAATCGCCTTAATCGCCAAAGAAAGCCTATTTCGCTATATGCTTGCTATGGCAAAAAAAGCCCGTTCAGGTTTGTTAATTGCCAATGCGTGGCATGCCAGGTCAGACGCGGCATCATCTTTGGTAGCCATTGTCGGCATTATCGGTAGCCTGTTAGGCGTTCCCCTGTTCGACCCATTAGCGGCGTTGATTGTCGGCAGTATGGTAGGCGGCGTAGGCATTAAATTTGCCTACCACGCTCTACAAGACCTAATGGACGCGGCGGCAGATGACGAAACTTTAAGCCATATCAGACGCACCGTTATGACTGTGTCAGGCGTTTTGGGCTATCACGACCTACGCACTCGCAAAACAGGCGATGATGTGTTTGTGGATATTCATATAGAAGTCGCCCGCGATTTAAGCGTAGTCGAAGGACACGATATAGCCGTTGCTGTTCGCAATACATTGTTAAATATAGATAATATTGCCGATGTGATGGTACATATTGACCCTGTAAAAGAGAATGAATAAGTTTTATCTTCGCCTTACGGCTCTTACGATACTGCGGTTTGATTGCTTCGCAATCCACTTTAACAAACTGCGTTTGTTAAAGGTTGATACTTCGTATCAACTAAACCTTGTTTTAGGCTGCCTGAAATAAATGACAGTATAAAGGATTAAAAATGAAATTAAAAAGTATTATTAAAGGAATATTTATAATTATCCTTGTTCTTTTTTTTATATTTATTGGTTTAATGATTGCATTTCATTTTGCAATGCAATCATTATTTGAATCGTCTTGCAAAGAAGAATATTGTGAATCATTTGATGAAGAATATGAAAAACAATTAGAACAAAATTCATCATCATTAACCCCTTTTCCACAAAATTTAACACCAAAACCCATTTTTATTCCAAAAGATGAGTATTCTCATTTTATCCATTTACCCTATGTTTATATTAAAGATGAATATGGTGTTTGGTTAAGATATAAAGATAATAGTTCAATGGATTATTTCATACAAAAAGAAATGCCCAAAGATTATTATTTATATTCAGATAAAGAAATAAAATTAGATAAAAACCCACATTATTATTCCGAAGATGCTCGTCATATAAGTTTATCAGAAAATGGCAATCTTATTTATCACCAGTCATATCATTGTGTAACAAGACAGGATATAACGCATTTTGATTTACATTCAAATGCAGGGAGTTCTCGGTGTTTTCCAAATAATGTTTATGAAAATATTAAACAGATAAAAGAATTACAAACACCCATAGCAGGAATGGATATTCCTGAAAAAATAAATAGTGGTTTTAGTGCTTATGCTTATAAGGAACCATTAAAATACGGAAAAGTTATAGGTCATAAAATTATTGAAGCAGAAAATAATAATATATTTGAAATCCATACAGATGAAGGGATACAAAAAATTCGTGCCTTTTCCAATCCTTCTTATGTACAAAAAATGGTTTGTGCAAAAGAATTTTGTTTATTATTTGTTACAGAACCTAATAGCAAATACTGTGAAGAAATATATAATGAAACAAATGTTTATGTTATTAGAACAGATAAAAAATTTTCAAAAATATCTGTAAGCAATGCTTTTGCACAAAGCAATGATTGCTGGGTAACGCATTTTGGATTAAAAGATGGTTATACTGCCGATGATATTGCGTCTTTTATACTTATTCCCACAGAATTTGAATATATACCTGAAAAACACGAAGAAAAAAGAAAAGGCGAAAAAATAAATCAACACAGATTATTGGTTTATACCAGAGACGGAACAGTTATCAATCAATATTGTGATTGGTATTTTCCATGTAGAGCCGTTAAAACTTTGTCTGACGAGTAAATATTTTCAGGCAGCCTAAATAGATACAACCTATTGAAAACAAAATGAAACAAACACCCATTTGGCTTTTTGATTTAGACAACACCTTACACCGTGCCGATTGTGGCATTTTTCAACTGATTAACCGTGAAATGACGGCGTATTTGGCACGACATTTGAATTTATCTTTGCAGGCAGCGTCTGCCTTGCGGGAGCAGTACTGGCACCAATATGGGGCAACTTTGGCAGGTTTGCAAAAGCATTATCCTCATATTGATATTATGGATTTTTTACGCCAATCGCACCCTGAAAACGAAGTCAAAGCGGCGTTGGTTGCGGAAATTAACTTGCCACAGCATTTGGCACAATTAGACGGCAAAAAAGTGGTGTTTTCCAATGGACCTGCGTTTTATGCTCAAACCATTTTGGAAGAATTATCCATAAGCCATTATTTTAACAAGGTTTTTGGTTGCGATGATTTTGGTTTATTGTATAAACCTGCGGTGCAATCTTACCGCACCGTTTTAACGCAACTTGCTGTTTTACCTGAACAATGTATTATGGTTGATGACTCCGCCGCCAATTTGCGACCTGCAAAAGATTTAGGCATTACAACCGTATGGTTTGGACAAACCGCCCATAATTTGCCATTTGTGGATTTTGTTGCCAAAGATATGGCAGATTTGGTGCGTTTGTGGCATTTAATAGATGATAAATGTTTCGCCAAAGAAGTTGATAAGGCATTGAAAAGCAATGAAAAACCCATAAGTGTTAATTTAGATGATTTGTAGTTTTTCAGGCTGCCTGAAAATATTAAGAAATCAATAATTGATAAAACGACTTATCCAATGCCATACTTAATGCAAATATAGATAAACTGCTGTAAAAAAGCGTTAAAAATATGGTTCGCCAAAAAATATCGTCTATTTCATCTTGAATATTGAGATAGTAACCATTCTTACCATTTTCTGTAAATAATTTTTCCATATTTTTATAGTCATTGCTTTGAAAATAATGACAGCATAAATTATATCGTTTCAATAAACCAACATAATTACTTGTAAAATAAATAAAACTTAAAAATAAAATAAAAATAGAGATAATACCTATTAAAGACAATCCAACCACATTAACACTACCATAAAAATAAATAAAAACAGACAAACAACAAATCAAACCAGCAAATATTGAAAAATAAGAAAAAAACGGAATAATTTTTTGTAATTTTTTAACCATTTTTTCTATAAATAGATAATCATCTTGATATTTTTTAGAAAAATAAATTTTATCTTTAATACTGTTTAATTTATCCGTTTTTTCCTGAAAATTATCCATATTTTTTATATCATCAACCACAAAATCTATATATCGCAAATCTGCTCCATTTTTAATTTGCTGATAATATAATGCAATTTTTTGCCATTGTTGATTATATTGTTTTGATTTTTTCAATGATTTTTGACCATTGAATAATAAAAACAAACCCAATAGCAATAAAATAGAAAAAATAACCATTTCACCCATTTTTTACTCCTTTCAGGCAGCCTGAAATAATTAAGTGAAAACGCGTGGGCAACAAAGTTGCCCACGCCCCTACTGCACCTGTATGCTGCCTGAAATATCCAAGCGAATTTCGCTGTCGCCTGCTTCTTCGATATTCATTTCCACTGCGTCCGCACTTTTTGTCATCATCGCAGCCGAGCGAACCGCATTGCGGTATATCATCACATTGCCGCCATTCAAATCCATTTGCACAATTTTATAAGCTTTGCCGCCCATAGCGTTTGTAATCACTTGGGCTTGTTGTTTGAAATTGCCAATCGCTTGCGTCAGCAATTTTTCGAGGGTTTTGTGCTGCACACTATCCGACACCGAAAAATGCAGGTTGCCAATCGCCGCATCATTTTGCACCGCCGCCAAAAAACGACTCATCGCCGCAAAATCGGTGCTTTTCACCGTTATATCCGCCATATCGTGCCACACGGGGTTTTTGCGGTTGTTATCATACACAGGATAGGTGCGGCGAGCCGTTAGGGCTCCATTCAAATCAGAATATTTTTTCAACGCCGCCAAAACACGATTGCTGCGTTCGGTAACGGCATTGCTCACCTTTTGACGGTCGCCCCCACTTTCACGAATAGAAAGCGTGGCATTCATTGTGTCTTGTTTGACGGTTTCGGTAGCCGTAGCAGAAAACGATACCACGCCGTAATTCAAATTATCCGCCCACAAGGGTGTGGCGAATAACAAAGCAGATACAAGGGGAAAAAAAGAATATTTTTTCAGCATTATTCACTCCTTAAAATAAGTTTCAGGCTACCTGAAAATAAGCAATACCCTATTTTACCGAAATGCTGCCTGAAATATTTTTTATTTTACGCCACAAGGCTGCCTGAAAAAAGACGGCATAAATTGCCGTCTTCAAAATGGTTAAGATATAGTCGATTCACAGCAAAAGCAGGCAAGGCAACGAGCCGAAGACAGTATAAATAATACGGCAAGGCTATCGTTACGCTGCATGATTTTGCTGTGAACCGACTATAATTATTTTTCAGGCAGTCTGAAAACTCATAACCCTTTATTTTACATAGACTTTATAATCGCCATAACCTTTTTTATCCATTTCTTCATACGGGATAAATTCCAAAGCCGCACCGTTAATGCAATACCGCAAACCGCCTTTATCTTGTGGTCCATCGGTGAATACATGTCCCAAATGGCTTTCGCCCAAACGGCTTTGCACTTCAATTCTTTGCATATTATGACTATTATCAGGCGTAAATTTCACCGCGTCTGTGGTAATCGGGCGGGTGAAACTTGGCCAGCCGCTGCCTGAATTAAATTTATCACTGCTGGCAAATAAAGGTTTTTTGGTAACCACATCAACATAAATGCCTTTGGCATAATGCTTGTCATATGGGTGCGAAAACGCCTGTTCTGTGGCTTTGTGTTGCGTAACCGCAAACGCCGTGCTGCTTAATGTGGCTTTGAGTTTGGATTGCGTAGGCACAGCAAAACGGCTGTCGGGGTTAATCGGCAATTTGGCTTTGCCTAAATCAATGTGGCAGTAGCCGTTGGGATTTTTCTGCAAATATTTTTGATGATATTCTTCGGCAACCACAAAATTTTTCAAAGGTTCGACAATCAGGGCAAACGGTTTGGGGTATTTTTTCTGTTCCTGTGCCACAAAGGCTTTGATTTCTTTACCTAATTCATTATCTTGCCAAAAAATGCCCGTGCGATATTGCCGCCCCTTATCGTTGCCCTGCTGATTAACGGAAAATGGGTCGATAATGCTGAAATAGCGGGCTAAAATTTCGCCCAAATGCACGATATTTTCATCAAATTCCACTTTCAAGGTTTCGGCGTGATCTGTGGTAGCGATACGGTGATAATCTGTATCCGAACCCTTGCCGTTGGCATAGCCCACTGTGGTAGATTTCACCCCTGCCACTTGGTCAAAATAACCCTGCACGCCCCAAAAACAACCGCCTGCTAAATACACCGTTTTCATATTTTCTTTCGCCTGTGCTATGGAAACGCTGATAACAATCATCAGCATAAACAAGATTTTTTTCATTGAAAATAACTATCCAAATTTAATTTATGAAAGATAAATACTAAAACAAAAACAGTTCTTTTGTCAAAGGAATTGTTTTTATGCTTGCTCAACTTTTGCCAAACAACATTTCAGGCAGCCTGAAACAGTTTCAGGCTGCCTGAAAAGTGGCTTGGCACTTTAATTACACGCGTTCTTCGGCTTCTGTCAATGATTTAACGATAATCACAATTTCTTCATCATCGTTTTCTTCGTCATCGTGTTGAATAAAGCCCAATTTCGCCGACATCGCCAACATGTTGGTGTTATTTGCCAAAACTTCGCCGTACATGGTTTTGAAGCCTTGACATCGTGCCACATAAAACAGCGAGTTCATCAAAATTGTGGCAATGCCTTTGCCTTGATGAGCGTCCGACACGGTTACCGCAAATTCGCACGCACTTAAATCAGGGTCAGCGGCGTAGCGAGCAATGCCCAAAATGTTGTGTTCTTGGTTAATCATCAACAATGCCATATCGCGGTCGTAGTCCAAACGAGTGAAATTGACCAACACTTCTTCGGATAACTCTTTGATATTCGACATAAATCTGGTGCGGCGGCTTTGTTCGGACAAGCCGCGAACAAAGTTTTGTACGCGTTCGGAATCCAAGGCACGCACGGGGCGAATGCGAACAGGTGTGCCGTCTCGCAACACCACAGATTGTTCAAAATGGCGAGGATACGGCATAATCGCCGTGTGTCCATAGGGTTTTTCAGGCACCACGCCGCCGATTAACGCCCGTGCATCTGCCACCATCGCACCTTGCGGCGATAACAATAGGTCAATATCTAATTCAGAAATTTCAGGCAACTCGCAGGCAATT